>DAORHX010000178.1:0-7511 GCA_035438245.1 Rubrivivax sp. | reverse complement strand
GTTCGGCGCCTCGCGGCACATGAACTCGATCGCGTCCTGGTCGCCGAGCCAGTCGCTGCCCTTGATGGTGTCGTAGAAGTGGTAGTGCCAGTTGTCCTCGGACATGTTGCCGAGGCTGGCGCCGATGCCGCCCTGCGCGGCGACGGTGTGCGAGCGCGTCGGGAACACCTTGCTCAGCACCGCCACGTTGAGGCCGGCGCGCGCCAGCCGCAGCGAGGCCTGCATGCCTGAGCCGCCGGCGCCGACGATAACGACGTCGAACCTGCGCTTGGAAATCGAAGCCGCTGCCATCTACAGTCTCCAAATCACCTGGACCGCCCACCCGGCGCAGCCCACCAGCCACACGATGGTGAACACCTGCAACGCCAGGCGGATGCCCGCGGGCTTGACGTAGTCCATCCAGATGTCGCGCACGCCGACCCAGGCATGCACCGCCAGCGCGACGATGACCACGAAGGTCAGGAACTTCATCCACTGCGGCGCGAAGATCGCCGCCCACTTGTAGTAGCCGATCTCGCCGGGCAGCAGCAGCTGCACCACCAGCACCACGGTGAACAGCGCCATCAGCAGCGCCGTGACGCGCTGGCTGAGCCAGTCGCGCGAGCCGTAGTGCGCGCCGACGACAAGGCGCCTGGATCCGAAGTTCGTGCTCATGCGCGCCTTTCTCAGTACAAGCCAAACAGCTTGGCGCCCAGCGCCACGGTCAACAGCAGGCTCGAGGCCAGCGTGATCACCGCGCTGCTGCGGCCCTGCTCCTTGCTCATGCTGTGCGTCATGTCCATCCACAGGTGGCGCACGCCGGCGATGAAGTGATGCAGGTAGGCCCAGATCAGCCCCAGGCACACCAGCTTGATGAACCAGCCCGGCAGGAAGCCGGCGCCCGAGCTGAAGACGCTGGCGAAGCGGTCGAAGGAGATCTCGCTGCTCAGGCTGTTGTCGAACAGCCAGATGACGAAGGGCAGCAGCACGAACAGCAGCGCGCCGCTGATGCGGTGCAGGATCGACACGATGCCCGCAGGCGGCAGGCGGTAGGCGACGATCTGCGAGACGTGGATGTTGCGATAGACCGGTCGTTCCTTCAGCGTGTCAGCCATCTTGTGTCCTGGTTGTCGTTCGTTCGCCGCCTGCCGAGCTTGCCGATTTTATTTCAACGCACCGGGCTTACGGGAATCTTGGGCCTGCGCGGGCGGCTCAGCTCAATTCGTTGCGATAGTAGTGCGCCTCGGTGCGGCAAAGGCCGCGGCGCAGTTCCACCGGGCGGCCCGCGTAGGTGAACGAGCGCCGCTCGACCAGCAGCAGCGGCGCACCGGGCGCCACGCCGAGCACGGCGGCCTCGGCCGCGCCGGCGGCGACGGCACGGATCTGCTCCTCGGCCCGGATCATCTGCACGCCGAAATCGGCCTCGAACATGCCGTACATCGGCCCGCGATAGGCGCTCAGGCGCTCGGCCGTCAGCCCCTTGAACAGCCGCGCCGGCAGCCAGATGTCGTCGAGCACCACCGGCGTGTCGCCCGCCAGCAGCAGCCGGCGCAGCTGCAGCACGCCGTCGCCGGACTTCAGGTCGAGCGCGCGCGCGATGTCGGCGCCGGCGCGCAGCCGCTTCAGTTCGAGGAAGCGCCGCTGCATCGCCTGGCGCGGGCCGTGGTCGGGCATCAGCCGCAGGAAGCGGTACTGCACCTGCGCCTCGGCATGCGTGGCGACGAAGGTGCCCTTGCCCTGGCGGCGCACCAGCACGCCTTCGGCGGTGAGCGCATCCAGCGCCTTGCGCACGGTGCCCTGGCTGACCTGGAAGCGCTGCGCCAGCTCGGGCTCGCTCGGCAGGGCCTCGCCGGGCTTCCATTCGCCGACGCTCAGGCTGCGCGTCAGCAGGTCCTTGATCTGCTGGTACAGCGGGCTGAACGCGGGCGCCACCGGGGCTGCGCCGAGGGCGGCGTCGGCGCCGGCGGGAGGCGAAGGCCGGGCGGGCATGCGTCGCATTGCAGCACAGACTTTCGGTGACGTCCATGATCCATGGCAGAGATCTTCTATAAGACATAAGACTCATGTCAGGCTGCGGGACAACCCTAGGGTGCCGCGCGCTGCTGGCCTACACTTGAGGCCCGGGCCGCGCGCGCGACGCCGCCTCTTTCACCCCACCTTCCACGGAGTTCCCCATGAGCAAGAAACCCGTCCGAGTCGCCGTCACCGGCGCCGCCGGCCAGATCGGCTATGCCCTGCTGTTCCGCATCGCCTCGGGCGAGATGCTCGGCAAGGATCAGCCGGTGATCCTGCAGCTGCTGGAGATCCCCGACGAGAAGGCACAGAACGCCCTGCGCGGCGTGATGATGGAACTCGAGGACTGCGCCTTCCCGCTGCTGGCCGGCATGGAGGCGCACAGCTCGCCCGAGACCGCCTTCAAAGACACCGACTACGCGCTGCTGGTCGGCGCGCGCCCGCGCGGCCCCGGCATGGAGCGTGCCGACCTGCTGGCCGCCAACGCGCAGATCTTCACCGCGCAGGGCAAGGCGCTGGACAAGGTGGCGAGCCGCAACGTCAAGGTGCTGGTGGTCGGCAACCCGGCCAACACCAACGCCTACATCGCGATGAAGAGCGCGCCGTCGCTGGACCGCCGCAACTTCACCGCGATGCTGCGCCTGGACCACAACCGCGCCGCCAGCCAGCTGGCCGCGAAGACCGGCAAGAGCGTGGCGGCGATCAAGAAGCTGGCGGTGTGGGGCAACCACTCGCCGACGATGTATGCCGACTACCGCTTCGCCACGATCGACGGCAAGAGCGTGAAGGACATGATCAACGACCAGGTCTGGAACCGCGACGTGTTCCTGCCGACGGTGGGCAAGCGCGGCGCGGCGATCATCGCCGCGCGCGGGCTGTCGTCGGCGGCGTCGGCGGCCAACGCGGCGATCGATCACATGCGCGACTGGGCGCTGGGCACGGGCGGCGAATGGGTGACGATGGGCGTGCCCAGCAACGGCGAGTACGGCATCCCGAAGGACGTGATGTTCGGCTTCCCGGTGACCACCGCCGGCGGCGACTACAAGATCGTCGAGGGCCTGGAGATCGACGCCTTCAGCCGGGAATGCATCGACAAGACGCTGGCCGAGCTGCAGGGCGAGCAGGACGGCGTCAAGCACCTGCTCTGAGCTTCGTCGCCAGCGGCGCGCAGCGATGGCCGACTGGAACCCGGCGCTGTACCGTCGCTTCGAGAGCGAACGCACGCGCCCGGCGATCGAGTTGCTGGCGCGCGTGCCGCTGGCCGAGGCTCCCTGCGTCGTCGACCTCGGCTGCGGCCCCGGCAACTCCACCGAGCTGCTGGCCGCGCGCTTCCCCGCGGCGCAGGTCATCGGCGTCGACACCTCCGAGGCCATGCTCGCCAGTGCGCGCGAGCGGCTGCCGGCCCTGCGCTTCGATCGCGCCGACGTCGCCGCCTGGCAACCGCAGCGGCCGCCGGACCTGATCTTCGCCAACGCAGTGCTGCAGTGGGTGCCGGGCCACGCGCAGTTGTTCCCCCGGCTGTTCTCGCTGCTGGCGCCGGGCGGCGTGCTCGCCGTGCAGATGCCCGACAACCTCGACGAACCCAGCCACCGCGCGATGCGCGAGGTGGCGGCGCTGCCGCCGTGGTCCGCGTACCTGGGCGGCGCCGAAGCGCTGCGCGAACGGCCGCTGGCGGCCGGCGCCTACTACGACCTGCTCGCGCCCGAGGCCGCATCGGTCGACGTGTGGCACACCATCTACCGCCACCCGATGGCCTCGCCCGACGCCATCGTCGACTGGCTGCGCAGCACCGGCTTGCGCGCCTTCGTCGATGCGCTGCCCGAAGGCGAACGCCCCGGCTACCTGGCCGCGTATCGCGAGCGCATCGCCGCCGCCTACCCGGCGCGCGCCGACGGGCGCCGGCTGCTGGACTTTCCGCGCCTGTTCATCGTCGCCTGCCGCACCGCACCATGACCCCACCCGTTCACCCCAGCGTCGCGCTGTACGACCCCGACGAGGCGGCGCTGCCGGCGCTGCCGGTGTGCGACCACTACAGCGGCGTCGAAGTGCGCATGCGCAAGAGCCTGGAGCTGCAGGCCGAGCTCGGCCCGGTGTTCGACGTCACGCTGGACGGCGAGGACGGCGCGCCGGTCGGCGGCGAGCACGAGCACGCGCTGCTGATGGGCGAGCTGGTGGATTCGCCGGCCAATCGCTTCGGCCGCGTCGGCGTGCGCGTGCCGCCGGTCGGGCACCCGGCTTTCGACGACATGGTGTCGACGGTGGTGGGCCAGGCCGGCGCGCGCGTGGCCTACCTGATGATTCCGAAGCCGCGCGGCCTGCCCGACCTGCAGCGCGCCGTGGACGCCGTCGATGCGGCGTCGCGCAGCGCCGGCCTGCAGCGCACGATCCCGCTGCAGGCGCTGGTCGAAACGCACGGCGCGCTGCGCGAGGTGCAGGCGCTGGCCGCGCACCCGCGCATCGAATCGCTGTCCTTCGGGCTGATGGATTTCGTCTCCGCGCACCGCGGCGCGATCCCGGCGTCGGCGATGGGCGTGACCGGCCAGTTCGAGCACCCGCTGGTGCTGCGCGCCAAGCTGGAGATCGCCGCAGCCTGCCACGCCTTCGGCAAGACGCCGTCGCACTGCGTGGTCACGGAGTTCAAGGATCAGAAGGCGCTGCAGGCGGCCGCCGAGACCGCCTCGCGCAAGCTCGGCTACACGCGCATGTGGAGCATTCATCCGGACCAGGTGCGCGTGATCGTCGACGCCTTCGCGCCCAGCACCGCCGAGGTCGATCTGGCGGTCGAGATCCTGATCGCCGCGATGGCCGCCGGCTGGGCGCCGATCCGCCACCGCGACACGCTGCACGACCGCGCCAGCTACCGCTACTTCTGGCAGCTGCTGCAGCGCGCGCACCAGACCTCGTACGCCGGCAGCGCGCAGCTGCCCGCATCGGTGCGCGAGGCGTTCTTCGCAGGCGCCGCCGGCTGAGCGCGGAACCTTCGCTGAAGTATGCCGACCAAGGTACGTATAATCAGCGCATACCTGAACTGGAGCCGACGATGGACGCCACCGTTGCCGAACGCGGACAGATCACGCTGCCCAAGGCCGTGCGCGACGCCCTCGGTCTGACCAAGGGGACGAAGCTGAAGGTCGAACTCGACGGCGCTCGCATCGTGTTGCGCAAGGACGTCGGCGATGCGCTCAGCAAGCTGCGCGGCCGCTTCAAGCTCGACGGCTTCGCGAACACCGACGAGGCCATGCGAGCGGTCCGCGGCCACGCGCCGGGTGATCCGTACCTGCCGCCCGAAGACGAAGGCAAATCGTGATCGCAGCCGACTCCTCCGTGCTGGTCGACCTGATCAGCGGCCAGGAGCAGGCCGCAGACGCCACCGCCGAAGCGCTGCGCCAGGCGCTGCATGTCGGCCCGGTCGTGGTTTGCGAGGTGGCCCTCGCCGAAGTCTGCTCTTCCGTCAAGGGCGGCGCGCAGATCATGGACGTGCTCGAGGAAGTCGGCATCGGCTACAGCGCAATGGAGCCGAAATCGGCGCTGCGCGCCGGCGAGATGCAGCGCCGCTACCGTCAACGCGGCGGCAACCGCAGCCGCACCGTCGCCGACTTCCTGATCGGCGCCCACGCGATGATGCAGTGCGACGCGCTGATCACGCGCGACGCCGGCTTCTACCGCGACTACTTCAAGGGGCTCAAAGTCATCGTGCCGCAAGCCTGAGACCCCATCCTTCAACACTTGCCCCAAGGAGTGCCCATGCTCACCGCCTACCGCCAACACGCCGCCGAACGCCAAGCGCTCGGCATCCCGCCGCTGCCGCTCGAAGCCAAGCAGGTGGCCGAACTGATCGAGCTGATCAAGGCCCCGCCCAAGGGCGAGGACGCCTTCCTGCTGGAGCTGCTGACCTACCGCGTGCCGCCGGGTGTGGACGATGCCGCCAAGGTCAAGGCCAGCTTCCTGGCCGCGGTGGCGCACGGCGACCTGAAGGTCGGCCTCATCAGCAAGGCCAAGGCCACCGAGCTGCTGGGCACGATGGTCGGCGGCTACAACGTGCATCCGCTGATCGAACTGCTCGATGACCCGGAAGTCGCGAGCGTCGCCGCCGAAGCGTTGAAGAAGACCCTGCTGATGTTCGACTACTTCAACGACGTCACCGCCAAGGCCAAGGCGGGCAACGCCAAGGCCAAGGAGGTGATGAAGAGCTGGGCCGATGCCGAGTGGTTCACCAGCCGCCCGGAAGTGGCGAAGAAGATCACCGTCACCGTCTTCAAGGTTCCGGGCGAGACCAACACCGACGACCTGAGCCCCGCGCCCGACGCCTGGAGCCGCCCCGACATCCCGCTGCACTACCTGGCGATGTTGAAGAACAGCCGCCCCGACGCGGCCTTCAAGCCCGAGGAAGAAAGCAAGCGCGGCCCGATGCAGTTCATCGACGACCTGAAGAAGAAGGGCCACATCGTCGCCTATGTCGGCGACGTGGTCGGCACCGGTTCGTCGCGCAAGAGCGCCACCAACAGCGTCATCTGGGCCACCGGCGACGACATCCCCTTCGTGCCGAACAAGCGCTTCGGCGGCGTCACGCTGGGCGGCAAGATCGCGCCGATCTTCTTCAACACGCAGGAGGACTCGGGCTCGCTGCCGATCGAGGTCGACGTGAGCAAGCTCGAGATGGGCGACGTCATCGACATCCACCCCTACGACGGCAAGATCACCAAGGGCGGCGCGACCGTTGCCGAGTTCAAGCTGAAGAGCGAGGTGCTGCTCGACGAGGTGCGCGCCGGCGGGCGCATCAACCTGATCATCGGTCGCAGCCTGACCGCCAAGGCGCGCGAGGCGCTCGGCCTGAGCGCATCCACCGCCTTCCGCCTGCCGGTGGCACCGAAGGACACCGGCAAGGGTTTCACGCTGGCGCAGAAGATGGTCGGCCGCGCCTGCGGCCTGCCGGAAGGCCAGGGCATCCGCCCGGGCACCTACTGCGAGCCGCACATGACGACGGTCGGCAGCCAGGACACCACCGGCCCGATGACGCGCGACGAGCTGAAGGACCTGGCCTGCCTGGGCTTCAGTTCGGATCTGGTGATGCAGAGCTTCTGCCACACCGCCGCCTACCCGAAGCCGGTGGACGTGAAGACGCACCGCGAGCTGCCGGCCTTCATCAGCACGCGCGGCGGCGTGTCGCTGCGCCCGGGTGACGGCGTGATCCACAGCTGGCTGAACCGCCTGCTGCTGCCCGACACCGTGGGCACCGGCGGCGACAGCCACACGCGCTTCCCGATCGGCATCAGCTTCCCGGCCGGCTCGGGGCTGGTGGCCTTCGGCGCGGCCACCGGCGTGATGCCGCTGGACATGCCCGAATCGGTGCTGGTGCGCTTCAAGGGCCAGATGCAACCCGGCGTGACGCTGCGCGACCTGGTGCACGCGATCCCCTACTACGCGATCAAGGCCGGCTTGCTGACGGTTGCCAAGGCCGGCAAGAAGAACATCTTCAGCGGCCGCATCCTCGAGATCGAGGGCCTGCCGGACCTGAAGGT
>DAORHX010000177.1:0-7515 GCA_035438245.1 Rubrivivax sp. | reverse complement strand
TGTTCGAGCCGGCGATGAAGAGCGTGTGCGCCTGCGCCAGATCGTCGTAGCAGGCCGGCGGTGCGTCGGCGCCCAGCGTGGCCTTGTAGCCCGACACCGCCGAGCTCATGCACAGGCGCGAGTTGGTGTCGACGTTGTTGGTGCCGATCAGGCCCTTGGCGAGCTTGTTGAAGACGTAGTAGTCCTCGGTGAGCAACTGGCCCGAGAGGTAGAAGCCCACCGCGTCGGGGCCATGGTCCTCGACGATGCCGGCGAAACGCGCTGCGGCGAGGTCCAGCGCCGCATCCCAGGCGAGCGGCTGGGCCGGCTCGCCGCGCCGCAGCCGCTGCATCGGGTGAAGCAGCCGCACCTGGCGCGTCACCGCCTCGGTGGCCGTGAGGTGCAGCGTGCTGCCCTTGCTGCACAGTCGGCCGAAGTTCGCCGGGTGATCGGGGTCGCCGCGCACGCCGGTGATGCGCCGTCCATCCGATTCGATGATCACCCCGCAGCCGACGCCGCAGTAGGGGCAGGTGGACTTCGTCTCGGTCACGTCGTCAGGTCACAGCACGGGCGCGGTGGGGTGCAGCGCGAGCGTGTTCAACTCGTCGACGTCAAGCGAGACCATGCCGCCCTCCACCTGCACGGCGAACCGCGTCGTGCAGCCGACGTCGGGCGCCTGCGCGCAGCCGTCGGCCAGGCCGATGGTCCAGTTGTGCAGCGGGCAGGCCACGCTGCGGCCGAACACGATGCCCTGGCTCAGCGGCCCGCCCTTGTGCGGACAGCGGTCGAGCAGCGCGAACACATGGTCGTCGGCGGCGCGGAACAGCGCCACCGCATGACCGTGCTCGCGCTGCACGCGGCGTGCGCCCAGGCGCGGAATGTCGTCGCGCCGGCAGATCGGGATCCATTCGCTCATCGGGTCACCTCCGTGATTCGTGCTGCGGTGCGCGCCGCCTGCGCATCGGCCGGGCAGCGGCTCATGCGGCCTGCTCCAGTGTCGGCTCGGTCGCGGACGGCAGCGCCTCGAACTGGCGCAAGTCCACCGCCGCCTTGTCGAACTCGAACCACGGGTCGGGCTCGCCGTCCAGCGCGAACTGCAGCCGCTCCCACAGCGCCTTGCGCCCGCCCGCGTCGTCGACGACGCGCTTCTTCACGTAGTCGAGTCCGACGCGGCCGATGTAGTGCACGGTGCGTTCCAGATACCAGCCTTCCTCGCGGTACAGCTGCAGGAAGGCGCCGCTGTACTCCAGCACCTCGGCGGCGGTCTTCAGCTTGCACAGGAACTGCGCGACCTCGGTCTTGATGCCGCCGTTGCCGCCGACGTGGATCTCCCAACCCGAATCGACGCCGATCACGCCGACGTCCTTGATGCCGGATTCCGCGCAGTTGCGCGGGCAGCCCGAGACCGCGAGCTTGACCTTGTGCGGCGCGTACATGCGCCACAGGGTCCGTTCCAGGTCCTTGCCCATCTGCGTTGAGTCCTGCGTGCCGAAGCGGCACCATTCGGAGCCGACGCAGGTCTTCACCGTGCGCAGCGCCTTCGCATAGGCGTGGCCGCTGGGCATGCCGATGTCCTTCCACACCGCCGGCAGATCCTCCTTCTTCACGCCGAGCAGGTCGATGCGCTGGCCGCCGGTGACCTTGACCGTCGGGATCTTGTACTTGTCGACCGCGTCGGCGATGCGCCGCAGCTCGTCGGCCGTGGTCTCGCCGCCCCACATGCGCGGGATCACGCTGTAGCTGCCGTCCTTCTGGATGTTGGCGTGGCTGCGCTCGTTGATGTAGCGGCTCTGCGGGTCGTCCTTGGCCTGCTTCGGCCAGGTGCTGAGCAGGTAGTAGTTGATCGCCGGGCGGCAGCTGGCGCAGCCGTCGGGCGTGCGCCAGTTCATGTGGGCGTAGACCGCGTCGATGCTCAGCAGGCGGTGTTCGCGGATCGCCTCGCGCGCGTCCTGGTGGCTCGAGTCGGTGCAGCCGCACATCGCCTTCTTCGTCGGCGGCTTCGAGTAGTCGCCGCCGGCGGTGGCCATCAGCAGCTGTTCGACCAGCCCGGTGCACGAGCCGCAGCTGGCGCTGGCCTTGGTGTGCTTGCGCACCTCGTCCAGCGTGAACAGGCCCTTGTCCTTGATCGCCTTGCAGATCGCTCCCTTGGTGACGCCGTTGCAGCCGCAGACCTCGTCGCTGTCGGCCATCGCCGCGGCGCGCGTGTTGCCCTGGTGGCCCGCGTCGCCGATGTTCGATTCGCCGAACATCAGCTTGTCGCGGATGTCGTGGATGCTGCGGCCCTCGCGCATCAGCTTGAAGTACCAGCTGCCGTCGACGGTGTCGCCGTACAGGCAGGCGCCGACCAGGCGGTCGTCCTTGATGACCAGCTTCTTGTAGACGCCACCGAACGGGTCGTTGAGCAGGATCTCCTCGTGGCCTTCGCCGCCCATGAAGTTGCCGGCCGAGAACAGGTCGATGCCGGTCACCTTCAGCTTGGTGCTGGTGGTGCTGCCCACATAGCGGCCGATGCCGAACTGCGCCAGGTGCGTGGCGCAGACGCGGCCCTGCTCGAACAGCGGCGCCACCAGGCCGTAGGCGATGCCGCGGTGCGCCGCGCATTCGCCGACCGCGTAGATGCGCGGGTCGGTCACCGTCTGCATCGTGTCGCTGACGACGATGCCGCGGTCGCAGTGCAGCTTCATGCTCTCGGCCAGCGCGGTGTTGGGGCGGATGCCCGCGGCCATGACCACCAGGTCGGCGGGGACCTCGCGGCCGTCCTTGAACTGCACGGCCATGACGCGGCCCTTGTCGTCCGGGATCAGCGCCTGGGTCTGCGCGCCGATCTCGAAGCGGATGCCGCGTGCCTCCAGCGAGCGCTGCAGCAGCCGGCCGGCGGTGTCGTCGAGCTGGCGTTCCATCAGCCAGGGCATGAGGTGCACCACGCGCACGTCCATGCCGCGCAGCATCAGGCCGTTGGCCGCTTCCAGCCCGAGCAGGCCGCCGCCGATGACGACCGCCTTCTTGTAGTGCTCGGCCGCCGCGATCATGGCCTCGGTGTCGGCAATGTCGCGGTAGCCGATCACGCCCTGCAGATCCTTGCCCGGCACCGGCAGGATGAAGGGGTTCGAGCCGGTGGCCAGCAGCAGCCGGTCGTACGCCGCCTCGGTGCCGTCCTCGGCGATGACCAGGCGCCGCACGCGATCCACGCGCACCACCTTCTTGCCCTTGTGCAGCGTGATGCCGTGCTCTTCGTACCACGACAGCGGGTTGAGGATGATCTCGTCCACCGTCTGCTCGCCGGCGAGCACCGGGCTGAGCAGGATGCGGTTGTAGTTGGGGTGCGGCTCGGCGCCGAACACCGTGATCTCGTACAGGTCGGGGGCGATCTTCAGCACCTCCTCGAGCGCGCGCACGCCCGCCATGCCGTTGCCGACCAGCACCAGCTTCATCTTCTTCATGGCCTGCAAAGCCTCCTGCAATACTTCGGTTCATGACATTCGAAGCCGACGCGGGCCACGCGAGCGAGCGGGGCCCGAGACCCGGCAACGAGGACTTCGTCGGCGTGCTGCTGCCCCCGCCGCACGCGCGCGAGCACGGCCTGGTGGCCGCGCTGGCCGACGGCGTATCCGGCAGCGGGCGCGGCCTGGAGGCGGCGCAGAGCAGCGTGATGTCGCTGCTCAGCGACTACCCGGCGACGCCGCCGACCTGGGACACCACCGTGGCGCTGGACCGCGTCATCGGCGCGCACAACCGCTGGCTGTACGCCGCGGCGCAGGGCCGCGGCATGGCGGCGCTGACGGCCCTGGTGCTGCGCGGCCACAGCTGGACGGTGGCGCATGCCGGCGACACGCGCGCCTACCTGGTGCGCGGCGGCGACGTGCGGCAGATCACGACCGACCACCGCTTCGACCACCCCGACCGGCGCCACCAGCTGACCCGCGCGCTCGGCCTGGACCACCACGTGCGGCTCGACTACTTCCAGGGCGAGGTGCTGCCGGGCGACTGCTTCGTGCTGGTGAGCGATGGCGTGCACGGCGCGCTGCGCGAGCGCGTGTTGCACGAGGCCTTGCGGCGTGCGGCGCGGGAGGACAGCGCCGAAGGCGCGGCGCAGCGCCTGGTGGTGGCCGCGCTCGATGCCGGCGGCCACGACAACACCAGCGCGCTGGTGCTGCGCGTGCGCGGGCTGGACACGGCCCGGCTCGAGGACGAGCGGCTGCGTGCCGACGCGCTTCCCGTGCCGCCGCGGCTGCGTGTGGGCGATACGCTGGACGGCCTGAACGTGACCGCGCTCGTCGCCGACAACGGCATCAACCTGATCTATCAGGTGCGCGAGGCCGCGACGCAGCAGCTGCGTGCGCTGAAGACCCTGCATCCGGCGCGTGCCGGCGATGCCGAGGAGCGCGCCATGCTGGCGCACGAGGCCTGGCTGGCGCAGCGCATGGGCGAGCATGGCAGCCCGGCGGCGCGCGCCTTCGTGGCCACGCAGGCGCGGCCCGAGGCCAGTGCCTTCTACGTGCTCTACGACTGGCATGCCGGGCGCACGCTGGCGCAGCGCCTCGAGGCCGAGGGTGCGCTGCCCTGGGGCGAGGTCGTCGCGCTGGGGCTGGCCGCCGGCCGCGCGCTCGGCCTGCTGCACCGCCAGGGCGTGATCCACCGCGACCTGAAGCCGTCCAACCTGCACCGCGGCAGCGACGGCCAGTGGCGGCTGCTCGACCTGGGCGCGGCGCTGAGCGGGCGCGAGAGCGAGGCGCAGCGCCTGCTGCATGCCGGCACGCCCAGCTACATGAACCCCGAGCAGTGGGAGGGCGCCGCGGCCGACGCCGGCAGCGACCTGTTCGCGCTCGGCGCCACGCTGTACGAAGCGCTGAGCGGCACGCTGCCCTACGGCCAGGTGCTGCCCTACCAGAGCGGGCGCTACAAGCGCGACCCGGTCGCGCCGTCGCGCAAGCGCCCCGAGCTGCCGATCTGGCTCGATCATGTCGTGCTCAAGGCGGTGTCGCGCGACGCGGCGCAGCGCTTCGAGACCGCCGAGGAGTTCGTGCTGGCGCTGGAACGCGGCGCGTCGCGCCCGCTGGCCACGCCGGCGGCCACGCCGCTGGCGCGGCGCGATCCGGCCGCACTGTGGAAGCTCGGCTTCGTGCTGTCGATGCTGTTCAACGCGCTGCTCATCGTCTGGCTGCTGTTCCTGCCCCGCTGAACGGGTGCGTCGCTCATGCGGGAGCCCTCTCCCGCAGGGGGCCCGGGGGAGCGGTGTCCCCCAGGCCCATGGGCCGGGCGCGCCCGCCGCGCTCGGCCCAGGTGCGCGTCCAGCGGATCTGCATCACGCGCATCACCGACAGCATCGCCAGCGACAGCACGCCGAACAGCACGAAGCCCCAGGCGTAGGTGCCCAGGTACTGCTTGGACAGGCCCATCGCGTTGGGCACCAGGCCGCCGCCGAGCGCACCGATCTCGCCGATCATCGAGCCGGCCACCGCGGTGGTGGTCGGCCAGCGCAGCGGCACCAGCTGGAACAGCGCGCCGTTGCCGGCACCCAGGGCGGCGAAGCACAGCATCAGCAGCAGCGTCGTGCCGACCAGCGAGCTCGACAGGAAGCCCACCGTGCCCAGGCACACGGCCACCAGCACCAGCACCAGCGTCAGCGTGTTGACGCCGCCCCAGCGGTCGCTGATCCAGCCGCCGGCGACGCGCACCGCGGCCGCCATGAAGGCGGCGAGCATCGTCAGCTGCCCGGCCGCGACCTTGGTGACGCCGAACTGGTCGTGGTAGTAGGTGGGCAGGAAGGTGGTCAGGCCGATGAAGCCGCCGAAGGTGACGCCGTAGATCAGGCTGAAGGCCCAGCCGTCCTTCTCGAACAGGCAGGCGGCATGCTCGCGCAGGCTGGCGTGGGCATCGACGTCGGGCGGCTCCTTGGCGAAGACGATGACGGCGACGATCGGCAGCAGCATGGCCACCGCGGCGACGCCGTACACCGCCTGCCAGCCGAGCCACTGTGCCAGCGGCGGCGCCACCAGCACCGACAGCGCGGTGCCGACGTTGCCCGCGCCCACCAGCCCCATCGCCAGGCCCTTGTGCTGCGGCGGGTACCAGCCCGAACCGAGCGACAGCGCGACGCCGAAGCTGGCGCCGGCGATGCCCAGCAGCACACCCATCGCCAGCAGCGAGTCGAAGCTGTCGACGAAGAAGTAGCCGAACATCATCGCCACCACGATCAGCCCCATCTCGACCAGCGTGGCGTTCCTGCGCCCGATGTACTGCGCCAGCACGCCCAACGGGAAGCGCATCAGCGCGCCGGCGATGATCGGGATCGACAGCATCAGCCCCTTCTGTGCCGGTGTCAGCGAGAAGGTCTCGCTGATGAACGGCGCCATCGCGCCGTTGAGCACCCAGATGCAGCAGGAGAAGCAGAAGTAGAGGAAGGCGGCCACCAGGGTCGGCAGGTGCCCGGCAGCGAGGAAGGGGGTCGGTTGGCGGCTCATGGATGAACGTGGCGCAGGCGCGGTGAGCCTGGCTATGCACGGGCCGTGCCAAGGGTCCGCCGCGGCCGCCGCGTGCCGGGCGCGCTGCCGAGGCACCACGACGTGGCGCAGGCAGCCGCCGCTCACGCCGACTTGGTGCGGCGCAGCAGACGATGCACCGTCATCGACCGCAGACGGTGGCGACGCCTCGTTTGGGGGACAAGTGCGGGAAAGTCCCCGCGGGCCGCCTGCTTTGGGTCATGGCAACGGCAAAACGGGCTGGTAGAGTGCCCCGCGAATGGACGCGCTCGCCTTTCTCATGGACTTCGTGCTGCGCATCGACAAGCACCTGGCGGAGTTCGTCACGCTCTACGGTGCCTGGGTCTACGCGCTGCTTTTCGCCATCATCTTCATCGAGACCGGCGTGGTCGTGATGCCGTTCCTGCCTGGCGATTCGCTGCTGTTCGTCGTCGGCGCGCTGTGCGGGCTGGGGCTGATGGAACTGGGCATCACCATGCCGCTGCTGGTGGTCGCCGCGGTGCTCGGCGACCAGATGAACTACAGCATCGGCCGCTACTTCGGGCCGAAGGTCTGGCACTGGGAGCATTCGCGCTTCTTCAACAAGCGCGCATTCCAGCAGGCGCACGACTTCTACGAGCAGTACGGCGGCATCACGATCATGCTGGCGCGCTTCCTGCCGTTCATCCGCACCTTCGTGCCCTTCGTCGCCGGTGTGGCCGACATGAGCCGACGCAAGTTCACGATGTACAACGTCGTCGGCGCGCTGGTGTGGGTCATCAGCCTGATCGTCGCGGGCTACCTGTTCGGCAACCTGCCCTGGGCCAAGGCCAACATGAGCCTGATCATCTGGCTGATGATCCTCGTGCCCGGGGCGATCGCGCTGCTCGGCGCGTGGCGCGCACGACGCAAGAGCGCAGCGCCGGCGGCGTGACGCGCCGCCGCTGTTCGAGTCGCTGCTCACGGCGCAAAGCCGCCGAATTCAAACAGCCAACTTCGTCGCGCTTCGGCACGGCGCGGCAGGCGGGGCCGGTGGGCTTGCCCCAGGGGCAGCACCGTCGGTGCCCCAAAGCCGGGC
>DAORHX010000176.1:0-7567 GCA_035438245.1 Rubrivivax sp. | reverse complement strand
CTGCACGACTGGTGGGGCGGCGCTCCGGCCACCGCACAGGCGCTGCAGGCGTTGCGCGGCCGGCCGCTGCTGGCGGCGGCCGGCATGGCGGCGCCGCAGCGCTTCTACGCCATGCTGCGCGAGGCCGGCCTGCAGTTCACGCCGTTGCCGCTGCCCGACCACCATCGGTTCGAGACCCTGCCGTGGCCGGCGGATGCGCCCGACGTGCTGCTGACCGAGAAGGACGCGGTCAAGCTGCCGCGGCTGCCGGACGGCGGCACGCGCGTCTGGGTGGTGACGCTAGACTTCCGCCTGCCCGCGGACTTCAGCGCCGCGGTGCTGGACAACCTGCGGCGCGTACAGCGCCCGAAACCCCGCCATGAGCATTGATCACCGCCTGCTGGATCTGCTGGTCTGCCCGGTCTGCAAGGGCGCGTTGCAGCCGCATCGCGACGCAGACAACCAGCTCGTCGAGCTGCAGTGCCCGGCCGACCGGCTGGGCTTTCCGATCCGCGACGGCATCCCGCTGATGCTCGAGCACGAGGCGCGTGAGCTGGACGCGCAGGGCGAGGCGACGGTCGGCCCGAAGTGATGGGCTTCTCGGTGCTGATCCCGGCGCGCATGGCGTCGACGCGGCTGCCGGACAAGCCGCTGGCCGACATCGGCGGGCTGCCGATGGTCGTGCGCGTGGCGCATCGCGCCGCCGAGGCCGCTGCCGATCGGGTGGTGGTCGCCGCCGACGACGCACGCATCGTGCAGGCCTGCCAGGCGCATGGCGTGCACGCCGTGCTGACGCGCAGCGACCACGCCAGCGGCAGCGACCGCCTGGCCGAAGCCTGCGAGCTGCTGGGGCTGGACGGCGAGCAGGTCGTGGTCAACGTGCAGGGCGACGAGCCGCTGATCGACCCGCGGCTGGTCCGGCGCTGCGCCGAGCTGCTGCAGCAGCGCAGCGACTGCGTCATGAGCACCGCCGCACACCCGATCGAATCGCTGCAGGACTACCTGGACCCGAACGTCGTCAAGGTCGTCGTCGACGCGCAGGCGGTGGCGCTGTATTTCAGCCGCGCGCCGATCCCGTGGCAGCGCGACGGCGGCGGCAACGTGCTGCCGCTGCATCCGCCGGCGCTGCGCCACGTCGGCCTGTACGCCTACCGTGCCCGCTTCCTGCGCCGCTTTCCGCAGCTGGAGCCGGCCGCCGTCGAACGCTGCGAAGCACTCGAACAATTGCGCGTGCTGTGGCACGGGCAGCGCATCGCCGTGCATGTCAGCGACGAGGCCCCCGGCACCGGCGTGGACACGCCCGAGGACCTGGCGCGCGTGCGCGCGCTGTTCCGCTGAGCGGGGGCGCCGCGCTCTGTAAGGCATCCGCAAAGACAGCGGCGATAATCGGCGCATGCCCTGCGGCCCCCGTGCCACGGCCGCGTTGACTTTCCACCAGCCGCCGGCACCGGCGAAGGCACACCCTCCATGAGACTGATTCTTCTGGGCGCCCCGGGCGCCGGCAAAGGTACGCAGGCCACGCAGATCTGCCAGAAGTACGGCATCCCGCAGATCTCCACCGGCGACATGCTGCGCGCCGCGGTGAAGGCCGGCACGCCGCTGGGCCTGGCGGCGAAGAAGGTGATGGACTCGGGCGCGCTGGTCAGCGACGACATCATCATCGGCCTGGTGAAGGAGCGCATCGGGCAGGCGGACTGCGCGAAGGGCTTCCTGTTCGACGGCTTCCCGCGCACGATCCCGCAGGCCGAGGCGATGAAGAGCGCCGGCGTCAAGCTCGACGTGGTGCTGGAGATCGACGTGCCCGACGAGGCGATCATCGAGCGCATGAGCGGCCGGCGCGCGCACCTGCCGTCGGGCCGCACCTATCACGTCAAGTTCAACCCGCCGAAAGTCGCCGGCAAGGACGACGTCACCGGCGAGGACCTGGTGCAGCGCGAGGACGACAAGGAAGAGACGGTGCGCAAGCGGCTGCAGGTCTACCAGTCGCAGACGCGGCCACTGGTCGACTACTACTCGGCCTGGGCCGCCACCGGCGACGCGCAGGCGCCGCGCTACCGGCGCATCGACGGCAGCGGCAGCGTCGAGCAGATCACCGGGCGCGCTTTCGCCGCGCTGGGTTGAAGCCCGGGCGCCGCGACGGCGCCCTTCAGCTGCCGTGCTTGTCCACCGACAGCGTGAGCCCGTTGTCGGCCACGCCGCCCAGCGGCATGAGGCCCATTCCCAGCAGCGGCAGCCAGACTTGCTCGCTGACCACCGACGGCGCGCCGTGGCTGTCGGTCACGGTCTGCCGCGGACGGTACGGGTAGCCGTCGCGCGGCTGATTCAGCAGGATCGACTCGGGTCGCGACAGGCCGGTGCCGATGACCGCCGTGAGCTCATAGCTCATCTGCACCTCGTCGACGGAAGCGACGCTGCTGTCGCCGTCGACAAAACTCGCGGGCGCCGACAGGCCGCTGTCCAGCGCCAGCATCCATGACAGCTGCACGCTGCCTGCGGCCGGCAGCGACGCCGCGAGCTGCCGTGTGCCGAAGGCCAGCTGTCCGTCGGCCGACAGCGTGACGAGCATCAGCTCGCCACCGCCGGCGCGGTAGGCGAAGGCGCGCGCGCTGCTGCCTTCGGTGGCATTGACCACGTTGAAGCCGCCGTCGGTGGCGTCGTAGGCGAAGCTGATCGCGGGCAGGTCATCCAGCGGCAGCGTCTGGCAGCCGCTCGTCGCCGCAGAGCAGGTGGTCAGCGCGCGCACGCTGCCGGCACCGTTCAGCGTGAAGGTCGAGGTCCTCAGCCCCACGCTGCCGCCACCTGGCGCGCGCTGCAGCGCGATGTCGTTCCAGTTGCCGGCCAGCTGCGCGACGTTGGCGGCGGCGTCGGGCGCGCCTTCGCCGTCGCGCAGCACCTGCTCGGGGAACAGCAGCGCGCTGGCGAAGCCCGCACCCGCCGCGACGCGCACGACGGCGACGCCGGCCTGCGACACCACCGCCGGCTGGCCGGCGCCGGTCGTGAAGGCGCAGTCGCCGTTGGCAGACCATTGATCGACGGCGCCGCTGCTCGCGGTCAGCGTCAGTGTGGCTGCATTCAGCGTCACCACGTCGGTGCTGACGCCGCCCGAGGCCAGCACCAGCCAGCGGTACGAGCCGCTGCGCAGCGCCAGGCAGTTCGGCGCGGTCGGCGCGAGCAGGAGCTCCGACGCCAGCGCGGGCCGGCTGCTGAGCCCGGCCTGCGCATCGGTGGGTGCCGATCGGGCGACCTCGTCGGCCAGGATCGCCAACGTCGTGCCGCTGGCGGCGAGCTTCGCCGCCAGCTCGTCCAGTTTCTGGTCGTAGGCGTTGCCGGGCTGGCCACCATGCGCCGCCACCAGCTCTCCGGTCAGCACGCTGACGGTCGTGTCCGGGCCGAAGTCCACGCCGGCAGCGGCGAGGATCGCGACGACGGCATCGGCCTCGGCGGCGATGTCGGTGAAATAGAGCTCCTCGGCGGCGACCTCGTCGAAGGCGTCGAAGTAGTCTGCCGCGTCGCCTTTGGCCAGACGCGTGACCACCAGTTCGGTCACCGGCGTGATGTTCGCGGTGCTCTCGTCGGGCGCTAGCACCGAGTGCAGCTTCGAGCCGTCGCTGGCCGTGACGCGCAGCACGCAGGGCCACTCGGCGTCCTGCGGCATCGGCGTCTGATAGCTGCCGTCGGCGGCGGTGATGGTGCTGGCCGCGCCGACCCAGCAACGAATCTCCACCGTGCCACCGGCGATGGCGGCCCCGGCCGCCGCGGTACCCGAGACAGCGCTCGGCCCGATCGGACTTTGCGGTGCGGACAAGTCCCTGTCACCGCCGCAACCCGCCAGCAGCAGCGCCGCGACGACCAAGCCAGCGCTGAGCCGCCAGGTCACTCGAATCCAGGCGATGTTCATCTGCTTCTCCGGTGGATGGAGGAACACGAACCGCTCAGAACCTGAGCGTGCCCGTCAGGTAGACGAAACGGCCACGCGGATCGTACTGCCCCGGGTCGTAGCCGGACTGGAACTGGTTGGACACGTAGACGAAGGGCGACGGCTGCTTGTCCAGGATGTTGCGCCCGCCCAGCGTGATGACGGCGTTCTTGAAGCCGGCGTAGGCCACCTGCAGGTCCCACAGCGTCTGCGACGGCTGGCGTGTCGGCGTGCCGTTCAAGTCCCAGCCGGCGTAGTAGCCGGTGGCGTAGCGGTTGGCCAGCGTCGTCGACCAGTCACCCTGTGTCCAGGTGCCCGACAGGTACTGCTTGTAGCGCAGCACCACGCCGTAGCCGTCGAGGTCGCTGGTCGAGCTGATGACCGGGCTGCCGTCGGGGTTGACCAGCGTGGCCACCTTCTGCGACGTGGCGCCGGGCGTGCTCTGGTCGAACTTGAAGTAGTAGGTGCTGTTCAGGCCGACGGCCAGCACGCCCGGGCCGAGCCGGTCGCGGTAGCGGATGTCGATGTCGACGCCCTGCGCGGTCATCGTGCCGGTGTTGGCCAGCGTGGCCTGCGTCGACTGGATCTGCCCGGTCAGCGGGTCACGCACCACCAGCCCGGCGTACAGCGGGTTGCCCAGCGCGTTCTGCGTGACGATCTCCTGCGTCGACGGCTTGGAGATGACGTTGTCGACTTCGATGTTGAAATAGTCGACGCCGATGGCCAGTTGCGCGACCGGCTGGAACACCAGCCCGGCCGACCATTGCTTGGACGTCTCGGGCTCCAGGTTCGGGTTGCCGCCGGTGTACTCGTTGACCTGGAGGTTCTGCTGTCCGGTGACCGGATCGGTGAACTGCGAAGAGCTCTGCAACACCTGCGGGTCGTACAGATCCATCAGCGTCGGCGCGCGGAAGCCCGTGCCGTAGGAGCCGCGCACCAGCCACTGCTGCGCCGGCTGCCAGCGCAAGTTGGCCTTCCAGTTGGTGGTCGAGCCGAAGTCGCTGTAGTCGTCCCAGCGCAGCGCGACGCCGCCGTCGAGGGTCTTGACGATGGGCACGTTCAGCTCACCGAAGAAGGCGAGGATGTTGCGGCTCTCGTCGACCGGCTTCTCGGCCCCGCCCAGCCCGGCGATGTCGCCGCTGGCCAGCAGCGCGGCGGGGTCGCGCTTCAGCGTGTCGCGGCGGTACTGGTAGCCGGCCGCGTACTGCATCATGCCCGCCGGCAAAGGCATCACGTCGCCCGACAGCGTGCCGTCGAAGGTCGCCGAAGTGGTCTTCGCGTCCAGCGTGGTGCCCACGTAGCGGCCCCCAGCGATGGCGTTGTTGAAGGCTGTCGACTGCGTCGGCGACCAGGGGTTCCAGTCGCTGCCCGCGGCCTGCGTGGCCGCGGCGTAGCTGCTCATCGAGAAGTAGCCGTCGATCACCTTGCCGTCGAGCCGGCTCTCGCTGTAGCCCAGCGCGACGGTGTAGCTCTGTTCCAGCCAGTCGCCGCGCAGGCCGCCGACCAGCCGCGACTGCGTGACGGTGTTCTCCTCGCTGCGCGGGCCGAAGTCCCAGACGCGCGAGGTGATGCCCAGGTCCTGCCCGACCAGCGCGCCCAGCCCCACCGACTGCAGGTAGGCCGCCGCCTGCGCGTAGGCCGGGTTGCCGGGGCGCAGCAGCAGCACCTGGTCGACGCCAGCCGCGGCGAAGGCGGCCGCGCCGGTCTCCATGAAGCTGGTGCGCATGGGGCTCGGCTGGTAGGTGGTGGTGACCACCGAGCGCGAATACAGGGCATCAGCGAACAGCTCGGCCTGGTTGTTCAGGCGGAAGACGAAGTTCGCCGTGCCCGAGGCCGTCTCGGTCTTGCCCAGCAGGCCGACGTCGGGCGCCTGGTCGTAGGTGCACCACGGGTAGGCGTTGAACAATGGCGAACCGGTCGACGCGCCCTTCAGCGTGCCGCACTGGCCGGCGGCGGCCAGCGGGTTGCCGTAGTTGTCGAAGCCGGCCTGATAGGGTGCGCCGGGCACGTTGGTCGGCCCGGTACCCAGCGTCCACGCACCCTGGATGTTGCCTTGCCCCGTGTTCAGCGGCAGCGAAATCGGGAAGTTGTCGCTGCTCTTCGCGTACGAGCGCTCGCTGCCGAACAGGTCGTTGCTGCGGCTCCACTGGCCGCCGACGGTCAGGTTCCAGCTCTGGTTGGCGCTGTCGCCCCAGCCGGCGACGAGGCTGGCCTGGTACTCCTGGCCGCCGCCGCTTTGTGTCGGCGAGCCGTAGGTGGCACTGGCCTCGTAGCCCTGCATGTCCTTGCGCAGGATGAAGTTGACGACGCCGGCCACCGCGTCGGAGCCGTAGATCGCCGATGCGCCATCCTTCAGCACCTCGACCCTCTCGATGGCCGCCAACGGGATGTTGTTGACGTTGACCATCGCGCCGCCACCGCCCGCGAAGGCCGCCAGCCTGCGCCCGTTCAGCAGCACCAGCGTGCGTTCCTCGCCCAGCCCGCGCAGCGAGACGCCGGAGCCGCCGTACGTAGAACCACCGGTCGTCGAGGTCTGCCTCTGGCCCGACGACGACATCGCCGAGATCGACTGCAGCAGCTGCTCGGTGCTCTGCGCTCCGGTGCGCTCGATGTCGGTGCGCGTCAGCGTCTGCACCGGCAGCGCCCCTTCGGCCTCGACCCGCTTGATCGACGTGCCGGTGATCTCGACCCGCTGCGCCAGTGCCTGATCCGACCCGCTGCCGAGCACGACGGCACCGCCCACGGCCAGCACCGCTGCCTTGCTGATCCGGGTCTTGTGGAACATGCTGGCTCCTCGGGTCGACGATGACGATGAATTCGGCGCTGCGCTGGACAGCCCGCGGCTTCATTCTCCGGTGCGGCCCACCGTCAGCCCCCCTGGGGGCATCCCTTAGCCCGGCACGAACACGCTTCGGCGTGCGCTGGCGTGTTGCGACGCGGCGACAAAAAGGGCTATGCCGCACGGCCGATGCGCGGCACCGCCGCCAGCAGCTCGCGCGTGTAGGCCTGCTGCGGATGGCCCAGCACCGCGTCGCAGCGGCCCTGCTCGACGACCGCACCGTCGCGCATCACCAGCACGTCGTCGGCCAGGTACTCGACGACGCCGATGTTGTGCGTGATGAACAGGTAGCTCAAGCCCAGGTCGCGCTGCAGTTCGCGCAGCAGGTTCAGGATCTGCGCCTGCACCGACACGTCCAGCGCCGAGGTCGGCTCGTCCAGCACCAGCAGCTTCGGCTGCACCACCAGCGCGCGCGCGATGGCGATGCGCTGGCGCTGTCCGCCGGAGAATTCGTGCGGGAAACGCTGCAGCGCGTCGCGCGGCAGCCCGACACGCTCGCTGAACTGCTCGATGCGCCCGCGGCGTTGCGCTGCCTGCAGCTGCGGCTGCAGTGCCTGCAGCCCTTCCTCGAGCAGCTCGTGCACGCGCAGCCGCGGGTTCAGCGATGCGAACGGGTCCTGGAACACGATCTGCACGTCGCGGCGCGCGGCGTGCAGCGCCCGGCCCTGCAGCTCGAGCAGGTTGCGGCCCTCGAGCAGCGCTTCGCCGGACACGTCGGCCTGGCCGCGCAGCAGCTGCACGATGGCCTTGCCGGTGGTCGTCTTGCCGCAACCCGACTCGCCGACCAGCGCCAGCGTGCGGCCGCGCGCCACGTCGAAATCGAGCGCGCGCAC
>DAORHX010000175.1:0-7593 GCA_035438245.1 Rubrivivax sp. | reverse complement strand
GTAGGTCTCGAAGTAGCACTTCTTCAGGCAGGTGCCGCCCTTGAACACCCAGCGGGGCCCGATGACGCGGTGGGCCGAAATGCCGGCCAGGAACCAGCCGAGGGCGTAGTCCTTCTCCACCACATGCGCCTGCAGCTGCAGCTCGGCTGCCAGGGCCATGATCTCCTGCTTGGGGATCACGCCTGCACCTCATGCAGCTCAGTGGCCGGCACCCATACGCGCCAGGCCGTTGCCAGCCGGTCCGCGGGCAAGGCGGGGTCGAGCTTGGCGTAACCGGCAGAAAGGTTCTGCCGACACAGCTCGATGAGGGCGCTTTGGTCGGGGTGATCACGCTGCAGCAGGAAGCCGAGCCGTTTGAAGACGGAGCCGATACCGAGTTTGCCGGCGTAGTCGCCCAGTCTGGCCGTCTCCTTTGGCTGATCGTGCAACAGCGTCCCCAGCATTTCGACCAGATGCCGAATGCCGCCTGCCAATGCCGGATCGGCCAGCATGTCGATCATCGTGCGCGCGGCATCCGAGACCTGCACCCGCGTGCCACCGCGCCACACGGTTTTGAGGCCGATGAAGGTGGACGCCGCAACGGTGTGAAGCTCGAAGCGCGCCTTGCGCAGCACCGGCTTGCGATCGCGCGGGCGCTGGGTGGTCATCACGCAGAGCGAGCCGAAGATCTGCTCGGTCAGGCCCCAGTGCTCGGCAGCCGACCATCCGCCGATGTAGCAAGGCGCGTACATGGCGGTGGCGACGGACCAAGGGTCCTCCAGCGCGACGTCGGCTGATGCGGATTCGATCGGCACCGGCACATACGCGCCGCGCCTGACGCGTGCGAGCCATCCGGCACGGGACCAGGCCGCCAACCTGCGCGCCGCAGCGGCGTGCGTCATGCCAAGCGTGCCGGCGGCCGCGCCTGCCGTCAGCACGGAAGGGTTGTCGCGCAGCAATCGGCTGAGCTGTTCGCGGGAGGTGGCGCTCAGGCCGGACGGCTTCATTCGCTATATCTTAAGCGTAAAAACATCTTTCATGGCGACGTTGTTGCGCCTTGGATATAGCGCCGTGCTCGGCGGCAAAGGATCGCGAACCCGCACGCAGCGGTGGCGGCACAGCTCATGGCCTCACCGGTTCCTCCACAGCATCAACCCCAGCACCTTGCTCGCCAGCCCGCCGTACGGCGGCTGCAGGAAACTCACCGTGCGCAGCGGCCCCTGCTTGAACACCGGCCGCAGCTTGGAGAAGGTCAAAAAACCCTCGCGCCCGTGGTAGTGGCCCATGCCGCTGGCGCCGACGCCGCCGAAGGGCAGGTGGTGCTGGCCGGCGTGCAGCAGCGCGTCGTTGAGCGTGACGCCGCCCGACAGCGTCTGCGTGAGATACCGCTCCTGCAGCGCGCGCTCGTGGCTGAACAGGTACAGCGCCAGCGGGTGCGGCCGCTCGTTGATGTAGCGCACGACCTCGTCGTGGCTCTGGTAGCTCAGGATCGGCAGCAGCGGGCCGAAGATCTCGCGCTGCATCAGCTGCATGCCGGCGTGCACGTTCAGCAGCGCCACCGGCGGCATGATGCGCCGCGCCGCGTCGCCGCTTTGCCCCGGCAGCAGCGGCACGGCCTGCGCGCCCTGCGCGATGGCGTCGGCCAGCATGGCCTGCAGCCGCTCGTACTGGCGCGGGTCGATGATGGCGGTGTAGTCGCCGTTGCACAGGTCGGGATAGCGCTGCGGCAGGATGCGCCGCGCATGCGCGATGAAGGCCTGCTCCTGGCCGGCGGGCAGGAACAGGTAGTCGACGTTGGTGCAGATCTGCCCGGCGTTGAGCATCTTCACCCACAGGATGCGTTCGGCCGCCTTGTCCAGCGGGTAGTCGGGCGCGACGATGGCCGGCGACTTGCCGCCCAGCTCCAGCGTCACCGGCGTCAGGTTGGCGGCGCAGTTGGCCATCACCGCCTTGCCGGTCTGCGGTGAGCCGGTGAAGAACAGGTGGTCGAAGGGCAGTTGCGTGAACAACGGGCCGATGCTCCCGCCGTCTTCGCCCGCGTCGGCGAACAGGCTCACCTTGTCGGCCGCGAAGTGGCGCGGCAGCAGCTCTTGCAGCAGCCGTGCCAGATACGCCGATTTCTCCGACATCTTCACCATCACGCGGTTGCCCGCGGCCAGCGCGCCGATCATCGGCTGAAAGGCCATGCCGATTGGGAAGTTCCACGGCACGACGATGCCCACCACGCCCAGCGGCTGCGGCTGCACGAAGGCGCGCGCCAGCGGGTACTGCGTGATGTCGAGCGACCGGCGCTGCCGCTTCATCCAGCGCGGCAGCTGTTTGATGGCGTCGAGTGCCGCCTCCTGGCCTTGCAGCAGCTCGGTCATCAGCGTCTCGAAGCGGCTGCGGCAGCCGAAGTCGCGGTTCACCGCATCGACCAGGGCCTCGCGGTTTTCCAGCAGCAGGCGGTGCAGCGCGCGCAGGTCGGCGCGGCGCTCGGCCAGGCTGGGGCAGCGCTGCTTGTCGAAGGCGGCGCGCTGCGCGGCGAAACAATCGCGCAGCGGCTGCGGGATGTGCTGGGCCAGCGGCGTGATGTGCGCCACCAGGGCGGCGGCGTGGGGCGTGGGGTTGGTCGTCATCGCAGGGCCTCGGAAGTGGCGCGTTGCGCGCGCGCGGCGATCAGGTCGCCGATGCGGCGCGACAGGCGCGGCGCGTGGCGGGAGAGGAAGGCGGTCAGCGCCGGGCGCGGGGCGTCGACGATGTCGAACTGGCGCCGCGCGATGCCGCGCAGCAGCGCGGGCACCGAATCTTCGAGCCGCGCGCTGCCGGCAAAGGCCTTCATCGCGGCCGAGACCGGGTGCTGGTGGCGCCGTTCTTCTTCCACCAGCGGCGTCATGATCTCGCCCGGGCAACACAGGCTGACGTCGATGCCTTTGAGCTTCAGCTCGTAGCGCAGCGCCTCGGCCAGGCCGCGCACGCCGAACTTGGACGCGCAATAGGCGGTGTAGGCGAAGTTGCCGGTGTAGGCCGCGAGCGAGGCGATGAACACGAGGTGGCTTTGCGCTTGCATGTGCGGCAGCACCGCGGCGGCGAAGTGGCGCGAGCCTTTGAGGTTGATGTCGATCACGCGCTCGAAGTCCTGCGCGGTCGATGCGTCGAAGGGCCGCGCGTTGTTGACGCCGGCGCTGTTGATCGCCAGATCGGGCGCGCCGAGCGCGGCCACCGCCTGGCGCACGGCGGCGTCGATGGACTCGGCCTGCGCCACGTCGGCGCGGTAGGCGGCAAAACGCTGCTGCGGGTCGCACGCGGCGGCGCGCAGTTTGGCGAGCACGTCTTCGGCGGCGGAGCGGTTGAAAAGCGCGATGTGCGCGCCCTCGGCCGCCAGCCGCCGCGCCATGTCGCGGCCGATGCCGCTGCTGCCGCCGCTGATGAACACGGTGCGCGGCGCGCCGTGCTTCCAGCGGTAGGTTGTAGAGGAGGCTGCGCTCATCGCCAGTCCTCGCGCAGCATCGCCGCGCCCTTCTCGCCGACCATGTAGCTCGGCGCGGTGGTGTTGCCGCCGGGGATGGTGGGAAAGATCGAGCTGTCGATCACGCGCAGGCCCTGCACGCCATGCACGCGCAGCCGTGCATCGACCACGCTGTCGTCAGCGCTCGGCCCCATGCGGCAACTGCTGGTGGGGTGGTAGTTGGTGCCGGCCACGCTGCGGCACCACTGCGCAAGGTCGTCGTCGCTGCGGCAGGAGGCGGTGCGCAGGTCGCGCTTGACGCGGCCGCGCAGCGTCGGCGTGTCGTACACCTGCAGCACGCGGCGCACGCCCTGCACCATGGTCGCCAGGTCGTCGGGGTGCGAAAAGTAGCGGAAGTCGATGGCCGGGTCGTCCTGCCAGCGCGCGCTGGCGAGCTGCACGCTGCCGCGGCTCTTGGGGTGCAGCAGCAGCACGTGGGTGGACAGGCCGTGCCTGGCGTAGACCTTGCGCCCGTGCTCCATCGCGAGCGCGACGACGAACTCGTACTGGATCTCGGGCATCGGCGCGTCGGGCGCCAGGCGCATGAAGCCGGTGACCTCGGCGAAGTTGGTGGTGCACATGCCGCGCCGCTCGCGGCGCCAGCGCCGCATCGCCTGCCACAGGCTGCGCGCGCCGGTGGGCGAGATGCCGACCAGGTGCGGGTCGCCCGGGATGTGGTGGCCGAGGATCACGTCCAGATGATCCTGCAGGTGCTGGCCCACCGCCGGCAGGTGCGCGACGCTCGGGATGCCCAGGCGCTGCAGCGCCGCGCCGTCGCCCACGCCGGAAAGCTGCAGCAGCTTGGCCGAGAGCAGGCCGCCGCAGCAGGCGATGACTTCCTTGCGCGCGCGGATCTGGCGCAGCTGGCCGCCCTGCATCACTTCCACGCCGACGGCGCGCCGGCCCTCGAACAGGATGCGCGTCACCGGGCTGTCGCACTGCAGCTGCAGGTTCGGCCGCTGGCCCAGGTGCGGCAGGACGTAGGCCTGCCCCGCGTGATGGCGCTCGCCGCCTTTCATCATCACCTGCGTCGGGCGAAAGCCGTCCTGCGTGGCGCCGTTGAGGTCGGGGTTGTAGGGCCAGCCGGCTTCCTCGCAGGCTTGGCGCAGCGTGGCGTGCCAGGGGTTGTCGGTGCGCAGCTCTTCCACCCACACCGGGCCGCCCTGGCCGTGCCACGGGTCGGCGGGGTCGGTGAAGGTCTGGTTGTCCTCGCTTTGCTTGAAGTAGGGCAGCACCTCGGCCCAGCTCCAGCCGGGGTTGCCGGCGCGCGCCCACCCGTCGTAGTCGAGCGGGTTGCCGCGCATGTACATCAGCATGTTCAGCGAGGTGCCGCCGCCCAGGCCGCGGCCGAGCGGGTGGTAGGCGCGCCGGCCGTTCAGCCCGGCGTCGGGCTGGGTGTCGAAGCCCCAGTTGTAGGCGCTGCGCTTCAAGCCATAGACCAGCGAGCCGAGCGCGGCGTTGCTTCCGAGGATGCCCTTGCGCTGCCCCGGCCCGGCTTCGAGCAGCAGCACCTGGTGGCGCGGGTTTTCGCTCAGGCGCGAGGCGACGGCGCAGCCCGCGGGGCCGGTGCCGATGACGATGAAGTCGGGTTCCATACGCTGCTAACGCGCGACGATGTGCCGCGCCGCGGCGCGCGCGGTGAGGATGCAGCCGGGCAGGAAGGTGCCTTCGAGCGAACGCTTTCCGCTGGCGCCGCCGCCGCCGAAGCCTGCCGCCTCGCCGACGCAGTACAGGCCGCTCACCGGCTGGCCGGCGGCGTCGAGCACGCGGCTTTGCAGGTCGGTCTGCAGCCCGCCCAGGCTCTTGCGCGTGATCAGCTGCATGTGGATGGCGATGAACGGCCCGGCGCCGCGCGTTTGCAGCGGCGCCGGCTTGCAGGTGCGCAACTTGTCCGGCCCCCATTGGCGGGCGTGCAGGATGCGGCGGATCTGGTCGTCGTTCTCGAGCTTGCTGCCGTTCGCGAAGTTGGCGTCGAAGGCGTCGGCGGTGGCCTGCAGCACGGCGGCGTCGACGTCGTGCGAGGCGGTCAGCGCGTTCATCTTCGCCGCCAGTTCGGTCAGCGTGTCGGCGACGAGGAAGTGCGAGCTCTGCGCCTGCATCTGGCGCACCAGGCGGTGGTTGCCGAGCAGCGTCTCCTTCAGGAAGGCCGGGAACTGCAGGTCGCGGATGCGCTGGTTGTGCTCGGCGCCGGAGATGGCGAACTCCTTGGCCGCGATGCGCCAGTTGAGCAGGTGCCAGGTCCAGGGCCTTTCCTGCGCCGCGACGCGCTGGCACAGCCAGTGCGTGTCGAAGCCGGTCACCAGCGGCTCAGGGCCGATGCGCCTGCCCGTGTGGTCGAGCCACAGCGCCGACTTGCAGGGGATCGTCGACAGCCCATGGCCGGCAAAGTGCGGGAACGGGTGCGGAAAGCCCGCCGCGTAGTTCCACATCTCGCCGGCGTGCGTGATCTGCGCGCCCGCATGGTCGGCGGCCCAGCGGTGCAGGCGGCCGTCGGCGAAGGGGTGCGCGCCGTTCAACATCGCCGCCGGCAGCGGCCGGCCGCGCGGCCAGTTGCGCCGCGCTTCTTCGTGGCCGCCGTTCAAGCCGCCCATCGCGAGCACCACGACCGGCGCGCGCAGTTGCACCTCCTGACCCGTCGCCTCGTCGATGGCAAGCGCGCCGCTGATGCGGCCGTCCTGCTGCTCGAGGCCGGTGACGCGATGGCGGTGCAGCAGCGTCAATCGCCCGCCCGCGCCGGCCTGCTGCAGCGCGGCGATCAAGCGCAGCGTCATGTGGCGCGAGGTGCCCCACACCACGTGGTAGCGCGGCAGGCTGTTGCCGTCGCCGTTGAGCCCGCGCTCGACCCAGTTCACCGCGGGCATGAACTTCAGGCCCTCGGCGGTGAGCCAGTCGTAGACGCCGGTTCGCGAGTGTTCGACGTAGTGGCGCGCCCATTGCTGCGGCCAGTGGTCGCCAGCGTCGAGCTCGCCGAAGCGCTGCCAATCGGCCAGCGCGCGCTCGGGCGTGTCGGGGATCTTCATCTTCGCCTGCAGCGGCGTGCCCACCAGCGCCATGCCGCCGAAGGCCCACAGCGCGAGGCCGCCGAAGCGCTCGGGCGTGTCGCGGTCGACCAGCGTCACGCGCTTTCCGGCGCGCAGCAGCTCCAGCGCGGCGACGATGCCGGCCAGGCCGCCGCCCACCACCAGTGCATCGCTCGCTTGCACAGCACCCATGTCCGTCGTCTCCGCTGTGGGCGAGGCCGTGTCCGGCGCATCGCCCTGTTGAACCCCAACGATAGGCTGCTACGATCTCCATCGATTGACTTTACAGGACACAGCAATTGACTTCGCAGGCCACGGTCTCGATGAGCTGGGTCAACACCGTGCTCGCCGCCGCGATGCAGCAGGGCGTGGCGCGCGAGGCCGTGCTGGCCAGTGCCGGCATCGCTGCCGAGGAGCTGGACGCCGAGCGCTGGCCCATCGACCACATCACGCGGCTGTGGCGCGCGGCGGTGCAGTGCACGCAGGACGAGGGCTTCGGCCTGAAGGCCGGCGCGGGCGTGGGGCCGGCCAGCTTCAACGTGGTGAGCTACCTGCTGCAGTCGGCGCCGACGCTGCGCCAGGCGATCGCGCTGGTGCAGCAGTACCAGCGGCTGATCAGCGACGGCGGGCGCTTCCAGACGATCGCCGGGCGCGACGCGGGCTGGGTGGTGTACCACCCGCGCCAGGGCACGCTGGCCTTCAGCCCGCACCAGATCGAGGCGGTGCTGGCGGCGGTGGTGGTGTTCGCGCGCTGGGTCACGGGCACGGCGCTGCGACCGCAGGCGGTGCAGTTCAGCCAGGCGCGTCTCGGGCCGCTGGCCGGTTACCGCGAGGTCTTCCAGTGTCCGGTCGCCTTCGAGCAGGCCTTCAGCGGCGTGCTGCTGGCCAACGCCCAGCTCGATGCACCGCTGCCGCAGGCCGACGCCGAGCTGGCGCAAGCGCACCAGCAGCAGGCGGCCGCGCGCCTGGCGGCCCTGTCCCGGCAGGACGGACTGGAGCAGACGCTGCGCATGTGGATCGCCAGCCAGCTGCAGGGGCAGGCGCCGGCGCGGGCGCAGGCGGCGCGCGCCCTGGGCCTGTCCGAGCGCACCCTGGCGCGGCGCATGC
>DAORHX010000174.1:0-7607 GCA_035438245.1 Rubrivivax sp. | reverse complement strand
CGCCATCACGGCATGCACGCGCTGGCCCAGATCGGCGTCACGGGCTTCCAGCACGGGCGCGTAGGTCCTCGCGATCCGCTCCCAGGTCTTCGCCGACGCCAGCAGCGGGAGGTCCGGCATGTGCTTCAGCCAGACCCGGCAGCCGCCGGTACAAACCTCGGCGGCCTTGAACTCGGCCAGCACCATCGCCAGCGGCGCCACGCCGTCGATCGGCCGCAGCACCCCCAGGCGCTGGCGGCGGCGCTCGGCCACCTCGAGGCGCGTCGCTTCCTGGAACGGCTCGGGCACGTACAGCCGCTCGCCGAGCGCGATGCCCTTGGCGCGCACCTGCTCGGCCGCGCGCATCAGGTACTTGTGCAGCACGGCCTGCGTACGCTTGCCTTCCATCGCCGGCGACCAGCGGTTGAAACCGGCGCGCTCGAACAGGAAATGCACCAGCGCGCGCAGGCTCATGCCCCGGTGCGAGGCCTTCACTTTCCCAATGTCCGCCGGCTTGCCACCGCCCGCCGTTCGACCGGCAGGCTGTCGGCACCATGGAAAGTCGACGCGCAGTTCCACCGCTCCGGCCGACTCGAGTACCGCCTCGCCGATCAGCTCGCCCAGGCCGGACTGCTGCGGCGCGGGCTCGTACGAAACACAGGACGGATGGTGCCGGCCGCCGGTGTCGGGCATGCGCTTGGCGATGTAGCGGTGATGGAAGGCCACGTACATCTCCACCCCGGCGGGCACGCACAGGCAGCGCGGCCGCTCCGGGGTGTCGTGGATCGCGGCCAGCGCCTTCTGCAAACCCGCGTCGTCCGACTGCAGGATGCGGCCGCGGATCGAGAGGCGCTGGGTGTCCATGGTGCGATCGGATGGGCTCGGTCGGGACGCGGCTCAGACGAGCTCCGCGATGAGCGTCGCGATTTCCGGCCGGGCCCGCGGAAACAGCTCGCGCAACGCGCGGCGGTCGCTGATGCCCAACACCAGGCCGACCTGTTCCTCGTCGGCACCGCGGTCGTACAGGCGCGCCGCCAGCGTGCGGCGGATCGATATCGACGTCGCGCCCTCCAGGTCCGCATACCTGAATAGCTTGCGATAGATCTCCAGGATGGGGCGGCACAGATACCGCCGCTGGTCCGCAGCCCCGTAGCGCGTGATCCGGAACCCCTCGCCGCCGGCGTCGACGAACAACGGCGCCTGCGCAGCCAGGCCGCGATAGGCTGCGTCGCCCACCCCTTGCCTGCGCTCCACGCGCAGACGCAGGTAAGCCGCCATCGCCTCGTCGAGGCGGCTGCTGGCGAAGAACAGCGGGCGCGCCTTGCCCGAGATGCTGGCGCTTGCCGGCATCTCCGACTCGCGGCGCACCTCGCCGTCGGGCTGCAGGTAGTCGGCCACGCGCAGGCGCACGATCTCCAGGGGGCGCGCTCCCGTGGCCACCAGCATGTAGAACAGCGCCACGTCGCGGTGGGGTTGCCGGCTGCGGGCACGGATGCGCAAGACCGCGCGCGCGATGTCATCGGCCGTGAGGATCCGTTCCTTCGGCTGAGTGGGGCTGTCGGGCTCGAAGCGCTCGAGCGCCTGATGGATCGCGTCGCGCCGCTCGCGCAGGCGGCTCGCGAACGAGACCCCACCGGGACTGAGACCGTCGACGCCGACTTCGCGACACAGGCGCAGGGCCACTGCCTTCGCCCGGCGCTCGACCGCCGTGCGCGTCACCCCGAATCGGGCCGCAACCTCGTCGTAGGTGCGCCCGTCGATGACCTCGCGCAGCATGTCGATCGAGACCGAGGTCCTTCGATTGCTGCCGACCGAGCTTGGGTGTGCCATCGGGAACCTCCCTTCGCATGCGTTGGCCATCGCGACGCGCGTCTGCGGTTCCGGCCGAGGCAGGAGCCCCGGCGTGCACGCACGTCATCCATGGCAAAAATCTAGAGAGCGGTTGCGGTGCCGCCAATCCCGCTTGGGAAGGCCCCATTTGGGGGTCACCCTCCCTGTCCCCTCCTGAGGGGGAACCCGTCAGGGGGATCGTCCCCCTCCTGCGGGGGGTGCGGCCGCGCCGGCGGCGGCTTCGATCCAGCGCCGCAGATCCTCGGCCCGCCAAACGGTGATCCGCGTCGACAGCTTGACCGGCTCCGGAAACGCGCCGGCCTGCACGCGCCGCCACAGCGTGGACTTGGAGATCGGCACGAAGGCCAGCACCTGCCATTGGCGCAGGAAGCCCGTCTGCGGCAGTTGCGGCGCAGGCGCCGCGGCAGGCTGGATGGGGGAACGGAAGGTTTCAAGGGCGGCGCTGGCAGCCGCCGCGCTCTTGGGGGTGGGTGTTGGCACGATGGGCACTCCGTGACGGATGTCTCCGCGCGAAGGCATGACCGGCTCTGACCGGCCTCGGTAGGTCATGGGGGATCGAGGCCGACGGGGACGCGCGCACGGCAACCCGCCGCGGCGTCCCGGACAGCGGCAAGGTGGTGAAGGACTAGGACCCCGAAGCGTTGCGCCCTGCCAGGTGGCGGGACAAAGGCTTCGGCGTTGGACGGCGTCGCGGCTGCGACGCTTCAGCAATCGGCAGGTATCGACTGCGACGGCGGTACACGCATGGCCCTTGGTGGGCCGGTGCAGCGCCTGGACACTTTAGCGGATCACTGAGGCTCGTGTGCGCCCATCGGTTGCGATGCCACCTGCAATCCCCGCGCAGACGGGTAGCTCGACCATGGCGAGACCCGCGATCACCCCAAGTTCGTCGGGCTCGCTGCTTCCACGGCAAACCCCTCATCGACCACGGCGCTGGCCTCGGCCGGAACCTCGTTTTCCACCGGACTGTCCATCGCGTCACTGCCGCCTGGCGGCATCGCGGGCGCCTGCGCCGTTTCGTCGCGATCCACTTCCGCGGCATCGGCGCCGCCGCTGGCGGCTTCGTTCATCCTTCTGCGCAGACCCGACGCGAAGTTGCGTGCCGTCGTGGCCACACCTCGCACCTGCCGCTTCACCAGCGCACGCTGCTTGTCCACTTCGCGCGTCGTGATCACCTCGTGTATCTCCAGGGTCTGCAGCATCGGCATCACCTGGTCGAGCTTGCCCAGCACTTCCAGATAGCGTCGGCCGCTCGACGACAGCACGCCGACCTCGACCTGCAGCGCCTGGGTGTCGTAGGTGGCGACGCGGGTGATGCCGTGCACCTTGAACAGCGCTTCCGCGCCGTCGATGGCCTTGTCCAAGGCGGTGGAGACCGCGTCGATGCGCTCGCGCAGCGCGCTCTCCACGCGCGCGACGTCTTCGGCATCGAGCCGCGTGCGCGCGATCACCGAGATGAAGTGCGCGTTCAGCTGCAACGTCGCGAACATGCGCACGAACAGCCGCTTGCCCTCGGCGCTGGTGAAGCAGGCGGGCATCTTCAGGCTCGCGGCCTCGATGCGCCGGTAGTCGACCTTGGCCTCGCGCGCCAGGATGCGTTCATTGACCCCGCCCTGGTCGACCCGCACGATCTGCAGGCTGGTCGTCGTCGGTCTGGCATCGGCAGGCATGTGCATCTCCAGCAAATGAGCGCTGGGTGCCAGTGTTGACCCGCGCCAGCATCGAACACCACGCGAATGGCCCGTCGATCGGGGAGTGTTTCGGCATCAGCTGCCGACGATTGCCGGCACGCCGTTGACTCCGCTCCGCCGCCCCGCTACCTTTGAGCCACGCAGCAGCTGGCCCTGCGTCTTTTTCCGGCAAGCCCTGATTACTCGCGAGGCGGCGCACGCAACGCTGCCGCCGCTCGCCGATGAGTGCGAGCGCATGTTCCAGTCCACAGCTGCATCGCAGCCTGGCGGTTGCCGCCTGCAACCTGCGCTTTGATCGGTCGCTGGAGCCGATCGCGCGGCACAAGCCGCGCCCATCCAGCCCTTGAAGTCTTGCGCCTGCGCCATGCCGGCCATCGTCACCCCGCGGGGCCGCCGGCCCCATATGCGGTGTCGGCCTCCGCCTTCCGATGGAGGTCCATATGTCCCGACCCAGAGCATCGCTCGATGCTTCGTGTGTCCCGCCGGCCCCGGACGGCATGCCGGTCGAATCACTGTTCGGCGTTCCCGCCGACGACGCGGACGATGCGCCTGAGACAGGCGGCGCTGCGATCGAATGGAGCGAGCAGGACGTGGTGCTGCTGCACTGGCGCCTGCTGCAGGAGGTCGAAGCCCTGTCCGACCCGGCCACGCCGCTCGAGGAAAAGCTCGACACGCTGCGCTGGGTGTTCACCGAGCGCGAGAAGGACGGCGCGCCGTTCTCCTTCGTCAACTGTCTGCGCGTGGTCGGCTGCAGTCCGCTGTCGCCGATCGCGTACTGCGGACGGGTCGATGCCGAAGAGGTGCGCGACCGCATCCGCCACTGCCTGAAGGGCTGGCTCGTCGCGACGCTGGAGCGCTACCCCGACTGGGTACGCAAGGCCGTGGCCGGCAACCCCGAGTGGGTCGAGGCCCGGCTCGCCCGCAACCCGCAGTGGATCAACGAGCAGATCAAGCAGATGTCCGAGCAAGGCGACCTGTTCGCCTGATCGGCTTCATCCCCCGAGAGCGGGTGCACCCCATCGGGGGTGGTCCCGCCTCCCCAGTACGGGTGCACCCCAACGGGGGTGCCCCGCATCCCCCCCAAAGGAGTCCCCCATGAAGATTCAGGTTCGAATCAACGAAGAAGGCGCGTTGCGCAACCAGCGCCATGCCTTCAGCAACCGTTTCACGCTCGTGTCCGAGTTGCTGCAGAACGCGCGCCGCGCCGGCGCGACGGGCATCGAGATCGGCTACGACACCACGACCCAGGTGCTGCGTGTACACGACGATGGTCGCGGCATTGACGACTTCCAGAAGCTGCTGAGCTTCCACGAGTCGGGCTGGGATGCCGCCACCTGCGCGGACGAGCGTCCGTTCGGCATCGGTTTCTCCAAGTGCCTGTATGCCGCCGCGCGTTGCATCGTCACATCGGGTTGCCGGCGCGTCGATATCGACAGCGCCGCGGCGCTGTCCCGGGAGCTGATCGAGGTCGAGGAGCTGGCCGAGGCCATCGCCGGCACGCGGGTCGAGCTGCACGGCGTGAACTTGCCGGAGCTGGGAGCCCGCATCGAGGAGATCTGCGCGGGCTTTCCGGTACCGGTGCGGTTCAACGGCCGTGCCTTGGAACGCCGGCTGGCCGAATCGAATCTGGCCCTGCAGGCCAGCGACATCGGCAACATGCACCTCGCGGGCACCCGCGACGGCCGGTACAGCCGCGACACGCTGGTGTTCCTGCAGGGCTTCTGTGTGCTGAAGCCGAGTTGGTACGGCGCCGAGGAGGTCAACGTCGTGCATCTGGATTCGCGCCACTTTACGGCGCGCCTGCCGGACCGCGACAACTTGATCGACGAGGATCTCCAGGTCCGGCGCATCGATGCGGAACTGAAGGCGTGCTGGCGCAGGACGCTGGAGACGGCGAAGACGCAACTGTCGCCCGAACACTTCGTCGAGCGCTACTACCTTGCCGCGCGGGCCTGGGGCCATCTGGACCTGCTGAACGACCTGGACATCCTGCCCGCGTCGCTGTGCGAGTCGATCGTCGGCTACCCGATCCAGGCCGAGCATGGCGACCGCGACTTCCTGAGCCCCGCGGCCAGCCTACCCGCCCGCGACGACGTCGAGAGCGGCGCCGTCAAGCTGGTGGTACTGGACGACGTCGGCGACGACAACGCCGCCCATTGGATGCTCGCCCGGAACCAGGGCTGGCGGGTCTTCGACTGGATCGGCGTGCACGACGAACACTGGTCGCGGCACCACGTCCGCTTTCTCGAAGAAGAGTCAGTGAAGGTCGAGCCCGTCGCCGAATCACTGCGTACCGAGCTGGAAGGCCGCTGGGTCTGGCCCACGCTGATCCTGTGCGAGGCCGTGCGCGTGAAGATCGGCGCCGACGAGGTGCTGATCTCCGACGCGGCGGTGTGCCACGACGGCAGCGTCTACGTCCCGGCCAGCGAAACCTCGGGCGCCGCGGTGCGCCAGTTGTCGTCGTTCACCGACGAGCACGACCAGTTCCTGGACGCCGATTGCGACGCCGACAGCGAAGCGCTGGCCGACCTGCTGTTCCGCCTGCGATCGGCGGACCCGGTGCAGACGCTGGATTCGCTGCTGCAAGGCCTGCGCCTCGGACGCTACCCGCTCCTGCAAGGCCGGGCCTTCCGCCTGAGCATCGGCGTCGGTGCGGCGCCGGGCCAGACCATCGAGCTGATCGATGGCGCGCCACCGACACAGGGAGGCGGCGATGCAAAGCGCTGAGTACGCCGGCCGCATCGAGGCGGTGAAGCAGCGTGCCCACGGCCGTTGGGGCGAGATCCTGGCGGCCGGCGGCGTGGACGAGCGCATCCTGAAACACCGCAACGGGCCCTGCCCTTTGTGTGGCGGCACCGACCGCTTCCAGTACACCGACAAGTTCGGCGAGGGCAACTACCACTGCCGCCAGTGCGGCGCCGGCGGCGGCTTCAAGCTGCTGCAGGCCGTCAAGGGGGTGGACTTCAACACCGTGTTGTGCGACGTCGAGCGCTGCCTCGGCATCCTGCCGGAGACCGCGCCGGTGCGACCGCTGCAGCCTTCTGGCGAGCGCATGCGCAAGTTGGTGCAACGCATCTGGGACGAAGCGCGGCCGGTGACGGCCGGCGACGAGGTCGACCGCTACCTGAGCGGCCGCGGTCTGGCGCTGCTGGCCTATCCGGCCGTGCTGCGCTTCCACCCCGCGCTGGGCTACTACGAGAAGGATGGCAGCGGCAAGTCGCGCAAGCTGGCCGAACACCCCGCGATGCTGGCTTGCGTCCAGGGCCAGGACGGGCACGCGGTGACGCTGCACCGCACCTATCTGCACGAGGGCGCCAAGCTGCGCGCGGTCGATGCCAGGAAGGTGCTGTCGGCTGGCATCAACGGCGCCGCGGTGCGCCTGTTCGACGCCACCGACCAACTGGCGGTGTGCGAAGGCATCGAGACCGCGTTGGCCGTGCATCTGGCCACCCGACAGCCGGTCTGGGCCGGCGTCAGTGCCGGCAATCTGGAGAAGCTGTGGCTGCCCGACAGCGTGCGCGCGGTCGGCATCTACGCGGACAACGACGCCGGCGGGGATTTCGCCGGGCAGAGCAGCGCCTTCGCATTGGCGCGCCGCCTGAAACGCGAGGAGAAGACCACCGGGCCGCGGCAGGTGCGCGTGTTCGTGCCGCGCCACGACGGGACCGACTGGGCCGATGTGTGGTTGCAGCGGCAGAAGGTGGCGGCACGGGCGAAAGCCTCGCGCGTGCCGGATCGATAGCTTGAGGTGCGGCAGGACCGGAGGGTCCGGCCGCGCCGGCTTTTTCAGCGGCACGGGGACGGATCGTTCCGGTGCCGGCGAAAAGGCCAACAGCGTTCTCGACTGGTAGCTGTCAGACCAGGCGATGCCCTACCGCATCGCGAAGACAGCCCTGAGTCTTCACGCGCGAATTCATCGCGCCTTTCGTGAACCGGCAGGCCCATCGGCGGCCGGTTCGTCATCGGCCCTGGCGGGGATGCGCATCCCCGTGAAGGGGCCATGCCGCCTTCGCCATGTCTCAACCCAACCGTTGATGGGAGATCGATATGAAGAGCGGACGTACCCTGGTGAGCCTGGCGCAGGAA
>DAORHX010000173.1:0-7620 GCA_035438245.1 Rubrivivax sp. | reverse complement strand
CTGATCGCGCAGGCCATGCGCGCGGGCGGCAAATGCGCGCTGCTTCTGGGCGGCCAAGCGCTGCGCGAACCGGCGCTGCTGGCGGCGGCGCGCATCGCCGCGCAGGCAGGGGTCAAGCTGCTGGCCGAGGTCTTCCCGACGCGGCTGACGCGCGGCGCCGGCGTGCCGGCGGTGGAGCGCATCGCCTATCTCGCCGAGATGGCGGGCGTGCAGCTGGCCGACATCGAGCACCTGGTGCTGGTCGATGCCAAGGCGCCGGTGTCCTTCTTCGCCTACCCCGGCAAGGCGAGCTACCTGGTGCCCGAGACCTGCAGCGTGCACACGCTGGCCGCGCCCGAGCAGGATGCGCTGGCCAGCCTGGACAAGCTCGCTGCTGCCTTGGGCGCCGGCCAGGCAAGCCCCGAGCTGCAGGCGCCTGCGCGCCCGGGGCGACCGCGCGGCGCGCTCACCGCGCCCAAGGTGTGCAAGGCGGTGGGCCACCTGCTGCCCGAGGGCGCGATCCTGATCGACGAGGCCATCACCTCGGGCCTGATGCTGGGCGCGATGACCGCCGGCTGCCCGCGCCACGACCTGATCACGCTCACCGGCGGCGCCATCGGCCAGGGCCTGCCCAATGCCGTCGGCGCGGCGATCGCCTGCCCGGATCGGCCGGTGATCGCGCTGATCGGCGACGGCACCGCGATGTACACGGTGCAGGCGCTGTGGACGATGGCGCGCGAGAAGCTGCACGTGGTCAGCATCGTCTTCAACAACGCCAGCTACTCGGTGCTCAACGTCGAGCTCGAGCGCGTCGGGGCGGGTGACGGCGGCGCCAAGGCACGCGCGCAACTCGACCTGGACGGGCCGCGGCTGAATTTCGCGCAGCTCGCCCAGGGCATGGGCGTGCACGCGGTGCGCGCGGGCACGGCCGAGGATTTCACGCAGGCGCTGGAATACGCGCTGGCCACGCCGGGGCCGCATCTGATCGAGGCGCTGGTGCCCGAGTCGCTGAGCGGCGCCAAGCGCCGCGTGCTGCCGTGGCTGCTGCGCTCGCTGCCCAGCCTGCCGCGGCCGGTGGCGTTGACGCTGAAGAGGAAGATTGCGCCGTAGGTCGATCGTCGTCTGTGCGAAGACCGGCGGGCCGCCGCTGCGTTGGCGCGCAGGGTGCTGCTCAGGCTGGCGCGGCCAGCCAATCTTCGACGCGCAGCGCCGGCACGCGCTGGAACTCGCGCAGGTTGTGCGTTACCAGCGTCAGACCGCGCGAGCGGGCGTGCGCCGCCATGAACAGGTCGTGGCTGCCGATGGGCGTGCCGGCGCGCTCCAGCGCGGCACGGATCTCGGCGTAGTGGCGATCGGCCGGCTCGTCGAAGGGCAGCACGTCAAGACTGTCCAGCAACTGCGCCACGCGCTGCGTCAAGACGGCCGAAGCCTTGCGCAGCGCGCCGAAGCGCAGCTCGCAGGCCACGACGATGCTGGTACACACCGCATCAGGTGTCACGGCGGCCAGCCGCTGCACCAGCGGCCCGCGCGGATTGCGGATCAAATCGGACAGCGTGTTGGTGTCCAGCATCCAGGTCGGATCGGCCATCAGAGTTCAGCGCGGCTCTGCGCAGGCAGGTCCTCCACCTCGGGCAGGCCCTCGTCCAGCGGCTCCCAGGACGCCAACAGGTCCATCAGCCTGTTCTTGCGGATCGGGGTGAGGATCAGGCGCTCGCCTTCCTTGCGCACCAGCACTTCGTTGCCTTCCAGTTCGAATTCGCGGGGTATGCGCACCGCCTGATTGCGGCCGTTGCGAAACAGCGAGGCATGGCGTTCGGTCATCTTCGCTCCCGCGGATTGGTTGACATATGCCGAAGCATAGGCCAACAGGGTCGGCCGATCAAGTTCGAGTGACTCAACTCAACGTGGACGCAGGCGCGGCGGCTGACGGTTCTACAATGTAGCCACCAGTAGCTACATGGGTTGCGCATGCAAAGCGCCGGCATCAAGACCTTGAAGAACCGTCTCAGCGAGTACGTGCGCGCGGCCGCCTCGGGCGAAACCATTCTGGTCACCGACCGTGGTCAGGTCGTCGCCGAACTGGTGCCGCCGCGCGTGCGCGCCGATGCCTCGCCGGACGAGCAGCGCCTGGGCGAGCTCATGCGGCAGGGCCTGCTGGTGCCGGCGAAGGTGCCGCCCGGCACGCGACTGCCGCGGCGCAAGGCCGTGGCGAAGCTCGCCGATGTGCTGCGTGACCTGGACGACAGCCGGGCCGAGCGTTGATCTATCTCGACACGTCGGTCGTCCTGGCGCGCCTGTTTGCCGAAGACCGCTCGCCGCCCGATGCCTTCTGGTCGCAAACGCTCGTCGCCAGCCGGCTGCTGGAGTTCGAGGTCTTCAACCGCGTCCATGCCCGCGGCGCCGCGGCCTCGCACGCCGACGACGCGCGCCGGCTGGTCGGCCGCGTCAACCTGCTCGAAATGTCCGCTCAGGTGCTCGGCCGCGCGCTGCTGCCGTTTGCGCGGCCGGTACGCACACTCGATGCGCTGCACCTGGCGACCATGGACTTTCTGCGCAGCCAGGGCCTGAGGCCGGCACTGGCCACCTACGACCAGCGTCTGGCGGCGGCGGCGCCTGGCGAGGGCTTCGTGCTCGCCGACTGCTGACACCCATTGGTCCTGGCGACAGCAACCGATCCCGTCCGCACCTGATCGAGGCGCTGGTGCCCGCATCGACCTGATGCAGCGCGTGCCCAGCGCCCGGCTCGCGAGACGCGGCCTGCGTGGCCGGGCAGCGTGTCCCCAAAGCTCTTGCCGCGGCTCTTGCCGCGGCCCTTACCGCGTAAAGGTCTCGAACCAGTCGAGCAGCGGCTGGTTGTAGCCGTCCTGCCAGAAGTGCGCGCCGATGCGGCGCGCGCCACCCGCCAGCGTGAGCGGCGGCGTCTCGCCGTAGCCGCGCGCGACGAGCTGGCGGCGCTGCTTGTCGACGCAGCTGCGGTCGACGATGCCATCCTCGGCATGGTGGAAGACGCGGAACGGCGGCTTCGCGCCGCCCGCCGGCGCATCCCACGGCATCTCGTTCGGGTAGGCCGCCGCATCGCAAGCGCCGATCTGGACGATCGGCCGCCGCGTCTCGCGATCCAGCCCGACGCCGGCAACGTTCGGCCGGTCGCCCGGCCGCCGCGTGCAGTCGCGCACCCAGCCGTAGGGGTCGCCACTGGCCACCGGCGCGAAGGCCGTGATCGGCGCGCCGATGTGGGTGGCTGCGCGCACGCTCATGAAGCCGCCCGACGACAGCCCGGTGACGAACAGCGCGGTCGCGCTGCCCGCCGGGCGGCGCGCCGGCAGCTCCTGACGCAGCACCTGTTCGATGAACGGCAGGTCCAGGTTCGCACGGCTGCGCACTTCGTCGTCCCACACCTTGCCGCACACACGGCCGGCCTCGTCGGTGACGCGGTCCGACGAGTCGAGCAGGAAGACCGCGAAGCCGCGCGCCAGCGCCTGCGCCGTGAAGCGCAGCTGCGGCGCGATGAGCGCGACGTTGGCGGCGCAGAAGTTGGTGTGCGAGCCACCGCCGCCGTGCAGGACGACGATCGCGCCACGCGTCCAGGCTCCGTCGGGCGCCTTCCACAGCACCCGCCGCGGCAGTCCCTGCACGCGCACGACCAGCCGCTGCCAGCCTGCGCCGTGGCACTGCTGCTCCTGCAGCGTGGGCAGCGGTTCGGGCGCGGCATCGCCTGCGCCGCCACTCGCACCACCGCCCGCGCAAGGCAGTGCCAGCGCCGCCAGCACCAGCCCGACAGAAGCACGCCACGTCATGCGCGCACTGTAGGCCCGGCCACCGGCAGCCAAAGCGCCTATGCTCCCCATCCTCGCCACCCACACAACACACTGGAGGACTCGCGCATGGCATCGATTCGACCACGGCCGTTGCTGGCCGCCCTGCTGCTGGCGCTGGCCGGCAGCGCCTCGGCCACCGAAGTGCCGCCCGCCGACGCCAAGCCGCTGTCGCAGATTCTCGAGGCGGTGGAAAAGAACCACCCGGGCGTGATCGTCAGCGCCGACTTCGACGAGCGGCGCTGGGAAGTGGTCAGCTGCAGCGCCGACGGCCGCAGCTGCCGCGAGCTGCGCATCGACCCGCGCAGCGCCAAGACCTTGCGCGACAGCCGCGACATGAACTTCGACATCCGCCCGCCGGCCGGCGGCAAGAGCGCGGCGCAGATCGCGCACACGATCGAGGAACGCAAGCTGGGCACCATCAGCGAGATCGAGTTCGACGACCCGGTGTGGGAAGTCACGGTCAACGGCAACGGCGTGCGCGCCAAGCTCTATGTCGACCCGGTCAGCGGCGACATCCAGCGTTGCCGCGGCCGCGGCTGTCCGGCGCGCTGAAGCAGCCGATCGAGCAAGGCCGCGGCCACGCCCTCGGCGGGGCTTCGCCGCCCGCTGCAATGAACCACCCCTACGCGCTTCGCGCGCCCCCTCCAGGGGGGGCGAGTCGGACGAGGAACAGTCCCTGCGGACTGTTCCTCGCCTACGAGCGCTGGCAGCGTCCTCGCTGCCGGCACCGCTGGCGGACCGGCAAAGCCGGATCCGCGGCGGTCGCCCGATACAGCCGGTTCATGCCTCGCGGATGGCGCTTCGGCGCCATGGAAAACTGACATGGCAAAGTGCGTGACGTACGCTGGCAGCTTGCTCCGCACCCTCTCGCCCAGCGCCAACCGGAGGCCCCATGACACCGCTCATCCTGCAAGCCCCGTTCGTCCTGCCGATGACCGTCGGCAACCCGCTGATCGAAGATGGCGCCGTGCTCGTCGGCGCCGATGGCCGCATCGAACGGGTCGGTGACGCCCGCAGCGTGCTGTCGGCCCATGCCGGCGTCGCGGTCAAGCGCTTCGACCACGCACTGCTGATGCCCGGCCTGGTGAACACGCACGCCCACTCGGGGCTGCTGCGCGGCACCGCCGAGGGCCTGCCGGTGTGGGACTGGCTGGAGCAGTTCATCGACCCGATGCACCGCGTGCTGCAGCCGCACGAGGCGGCGCTGGCCTCGCAGCTGTGTTACGCCGAAGCGCTGCTGTCGGGCACCACCACCATCGTCGACATGTGGCGCTACATGGACGGCAGCGCACGCGCGGCCGAGCAGCTGGGCATCCGCGCCGTGCTCGTGCCCTACGTCGGCGAACACCCCGACCACGATTATTTCGAGACGCTGGACACCAACGAGGCGTTGATCGAAGCCTGGCATGGCCGCGCCGACGGGCGCATCAGCGTCTGGGTCGGCCTGGAACACATGTTCTACGCCACGCCCGACGCCTGGGCACGCGCGGTGGCCATCAGCCGCAAGCACCGCGTCGGCCTGCACACGCACAGCAACGAAAGCCAGTTCGACCTGACCGAGACGCAGCGCCGCTACGGCATGCGGCCGGTGCAGGCGCTGGAACAATTCGGCCTGCTCGACGCGCACCGCGTGCTGCTGGCGCACTGCGTCTGGGTCGACGACGACGAGATCGAGCTGCTCGCCCGGCGCGGCGTCGGCGTGGCGCACAACCCGGTGAGCAACATGAAGCTGGCCAGCGGCGCGGCACCGGTGGGCAAGATGCTGGCGCGCGGCATCGCGGTCGGCCTGGGCACCGACGGCGAGAAGGAGAACAACAACCTCGACATGTTCGAGGAGATGAAGGCCGCCTCGCTGCTGGCCAAGTTCAGCCAGCTCGATGCGGCGGCGATGGATTCGTGGGACGTGTGCCGCATGGCCACCATCAGCGGCGCGCGCGCGCTGGGCCTGGATGGCGCCATCGGCACGCTGGAGCCGGGCAAGCAGGCCGACATCATCGCCGTGCGCACCGACACGCCGAGGATGACGCCGCTGGTCACCGGGCGCCTGGCCAACCTGCACCACAACCTGGTGTTCGCGGTGCAGGGCGGCGATGTGCGCATGACGATGGTGGCCGGCCGCATCGTCGTCGACGAGGGCCGGCTGCTGAGCGGGGACCTGGCCGCCTTCATCGCCGAGACGAATACGGCGGTGCCGGGGCTGTTCCAGCGGCGCGAGGCGTGGCTGCAGCAGCATCGGTCGGTGAATGCGTTGCGCGCCACCACCGGATGACCGACAGGCGGGGTTCGCGGTGATCGCCGCAGCGCGCACCATCGGCCGTCGCGACGCAGGCTGCGTGCGGTGATGTCGTCGCGCGGCCGCTCGTCGCATCAGGCGGTCGAGCGCGTCGGCAGCCGCCGCCGACCCCCGACCCGCCCGAGGACCCCGTCGTGCCCAATTCCCCAGGCACCGCCATGACGCGGCCCGGCTGCGCGTGACGCCGCCGTCGCCGCAATCGCTGGCCGCCCTGGCCGCGCGCCACGGCCCGCGCTACCGCTGGCGTGTGCTGCTGACGGTGATGATCGGCAGCATCGCCTCGGTGATGTCGTCGACCATCGTCAACGTCGCCGTGCCCGACCTGATGCGGCACTTCGGCATCGGCCAGGAGCGCGCGCAGTGGGTGGCGGCCGGCTTCATGGCGGCGATGACGCTGTCGATGCTGCCCACGCCCTGGCTGCTGGCGCGCTTCGGCTACCGCCACACCTATGTCGGCGCGGTGCTGCTGCTGATGCTGGGCGGCATCGGCGGCGGGCTGGCGCAGCACTATGGGCTGGTGCTGGCGATGCGCGTGGCCGAGGGCCTGGCGGCCGGCGTGCTGCAGGTGATGCCTTCGATCATCGTCATGCGCGCCTTCGGCGAGGGCGAGCGCGGCCGCGCGATGGGCATCTTCGGCTTCGGCGTGGTGCTGGCGCCGGCCGTCGGCCCCACCGTCGGCGGTGTGCTGGTCGAGCACTTCGGCTGGCGTTCGATCTTCTTCTTCGTCGTGCCCTTCGCGCTGTGGGCCTGGTGGCTGGCGCGGCGCTACCTGCCGGTGGCCGCGCCCGGCGGGGCTGTGCCCGGCGGGCGCGGCGGCGCGCTCGACTGGATCGGCCTGGCCCTGGCGGCGGTGGCCGTGGTCGGCCTGCTCAACGGCCTGGTGCACCTGCACGATGCGGCGCCGTGGTCGGCCGCGCTGCAGCTCGGCGCGGCGGCCGCGGCGCTGGTGCTGTTCGTGTGGCGTTCATCGCGCGCGGCCACGCCGCTGCTCGACCTGCGGCTGTTCCGCACGCGGGCCTTCACGATGGGCAGCGTGGTCGCCTTCGTCTACGGCATGGGGCTGTTCGGCTCGACCTACCTGGTGCCGGTGTTCATGCAGAGCGCGCTGCACTTCCCGCCGTCGCAGGCCGGCGCGGCGCTGATGCCGGCGGGGCTGGTGCTGGCGCTGGTCATCCCGGCTGCCGGCCGGCTGGCCGACCGCTACCCGCCGCACGCGCTGGTGTCCCTTGGCCTGGCGCTGCTGGCGCTGTCCTTCATGCTGATGACCACGGTCGGCACGGCCACCACGCTGTGGGTGCTGATGCTGTGGGCGGTGGTCGGCCGCATCGGCCTGGGCTTCGTGCTGCCGTCGCTGACGCTGGGCGCGATGTCCGACCTGGGCGCCGAGCAGGTGCCGCAGGCGGCCAGCGCCATCAGCTTCCTGCGCCAGCTGGGCGGGGCCACCGGCGTCGGCCTGGTCGGCATCTTTCTCGAATGGCGGCTGCGCGTGCGCGGCGCCGCGTCGGTGGCCGCCTTCGCCGACACCTTCTG
>DAORHX010000172.1:0-7673 GCA_035438245.1 Rubrivivax sp. | reverse complement strand
CATGCTGTCGCCGGTGGACGCCGCCGCGCATGCCACGCAACTGCTCGCCGCGCTGCCGCAAGGCCTGGCGCTGGTGGATTTGCGCGCCGGCGGTGCACAGGTCGAGCCGGCACGAGCGCTGGGCCTGGACGGCCATGCCGGCTGGTGCCAGGTGCGCCTGCATAACGCGCCGGCCCGCGTACTGCCGCTGGCGCCGCAGACGGCGGACGCCGCACGCCCACTGTTGCGCCTGCTGTTGCTGGCACGTGCACACGGCGCCGCACGCCGTGCCTTCGAACTGGCGGTGGACTATGCGAAGGAGCGCCGCCAGTTCGGCCAGGCGATCGGCCGCTTCCAGGCCGTGCAGCACAAGCTGGCCAACGGCCTGATCGCGCTGGAAGGCGTGCGGCTGACACTGCATCACGCGGCCACCGCCTTCGACCTGGGCCTGCCGGACTGGCGCTACTACGCCGCCGCCGCCCCAGCATTCGGTGCGCAGGCACTGCGCCAGGTGGCGCTGGAGACGCACCATGCCTTCGGCGCCATCGGCTATGCCGAAGAGCACGAGGCGCCGCGTCACTTCCGCCGCGCCCACCTGGATACGATCGTGCTGGGCGGCGCCACCGACGCGCGCAGCGAACTCGCCGCCTGGCTGCTGGATGACGACACCGCCACGCTGCCGGAATACGACCTCGGCCCGGCCGGCAACGCGCTGCGCCACGAGGTACGCGACTGGCTGCAGACGCACTGGAGCGGCGGGCGCAAGGCGGCCTTCGACCGCCAGCCCTTCCACGACCGCGAGTTCGACGCCTCGTTCGCCAAGGCCATCGGCCGCACCGGCTGGATCGGCCTGGCCTGGCCGAAGGAGTTCGGCGGCCAGGCGCGCAGCCCGCGCGAACAGCTCGGTTTCATCGAGGTGATGGAGCGCGCCGAGGCGCCGCGCATCGGCGCCGCGGTGCAGGCGAATGCGCTGATCATGCATGGCACGCCCGAGCAGCGCGCACGCTACCTGCCGGAGATGCTGCGCGGCGAGGCCATGCACGGCATGGGCTACAGCGAGCCGGACGCCGGAAGCGACCTGGCCGCGCTGCGCACGAAGGCTACACGCGACGGCGAGCATTGGGTCATCAACGGCCAGAAGATCTGGACCACCACCTGGTGGGGCAAGTACATGTTCCTTGCCGCGCGCACCGACCCGGACGCCAAGCCATCGCACGCCGGCATCAGCATGTTCATCGTGCCGATGGACACGCCGGGCATCAGCATCAAGCCGGCGACCACGATGTACGACGGCAGCTTCGCCAACATCTTCTACGACGACGTGCGCATCCCGGTGACGAACATCGTCGGCCCCGTGAACGGCGGCTGGAAGGTGCTGACCGACGCGCTGGCCAACGAGCGCGGCACGGTCGGCGGCGGCATCGTGCTGAAGGTGGCACACGCCTTCGACCTGCTGTGCCGCGACCTGCGCGCCGAGCCCGCGCTGAGGCGCGACCCGCTGGTGCGCGAGCGCATCGGCGCGCTGGCCGCCGAGATCGAGGTCGGCCGCCAGCTGATGCTGCACTGTGCTGTGCTAGCCGAGAGCGGCACCACGCCGCCCGAGATGGGCGCGATCAGCAAGGTATTCAGCGGCGAGTTGATGGAGCGCTTCGGCGAGGCCGCGCTGGACATCCTGGGCCCGCGCGCAGCGCTGTCGCAGGGCGCGCCCGGCGCGCTGCGCAACGGGCGCTACGAGCAGAACCTGCGCCACTCGCTGATGTGGGTCATCAGCATCGGCACCAACGAGATCCAGCGCAGCCTGATCGCGCAGAGGGGCCTCGGGTTGCCGCGCTAAGGGCGTTGCGGATCGCTCCACGGCCATCGCTTCGTGGGACGGTCCAGATGCCGCTCGGCAGCGCAAGGAGCCGTTCGTGGTCAAACCTTGAACTTGCGCGGCCGGCCAGAACCAGACACTGGCGGAAGGCCGGTTTGGAGCAGGTCAGTTCATGATCTCAGCCGCGCGGCTCAGGCGATTCTTCGGCTTGCCCTTGTGGGCTTCCCGGACTGGCACTGCATCGACACGAACTCCATCCTGACACTTCCCGCTCTGTCCCAGGCCTGGACCGTTGCAGATTGGCGTTGCACATCCTATTCTTGATGCACAGGAATGAAAGACTTCTTCGTCAGCTACAGCGCAGCAGACCGCGCCTGGGCGGAGTGGATTGCCTGGCAGCTTGAGGCGGCCGGCTGGAGCGTGGTTGTGCAGGCGTGGGACTTCCAGCCCGGTAGCAACTTCGCTCTCGAAATGAGCCGCGCGCTTGTCAACACGCAGCGAACGATTGCGGTATTGTCGCCGGCGTTCCTCGTGTCCGATTTCACCGCTCCCGAGTGGGCGGCAACCTTCGCGCGCGATCCGACGGGCGCTTTGCACAGCCTCGTGCCGGTGCGTGTGCGCGAATGTAGTCCGACCGGGTTGCTGGCACCGATTGTCTACATCGATCTCGTCGGAGTGTCATCTCCCATTGATGCGAGGAAGCGGCTGCTCGATGGCATCAAGGCCCGCCTCAAGCCGGAAGGCGAGCCAGTGATGCCGTTGTCGGACCCAGTCACGTCGAGCCCCGCATCCCCCGAGCCACCATGGCCACCTGGGCTTGAGATCGCCGCACGGCTGGCTAAAGACTTGATTCGTCGAATTCTCAGGATCGGCGCGGAGTTCCTCGCTGTCGCGATGGCCGCGTGGCTGCTGCTTGGCGCGCTGCTGCCAGGCTACGTTGCTGAGCAGCCCTTCGCAGTCGCATTCGCTGCCATGCTGTGGGGCTCGCTCGGCGCCGTCCTATTTGAATACGTGCTACATGCACGTCGACGATACGCGCCAGCCGCGAAGTCAGTGCACGATTGAAGCTCCAACGCCGCAGCCTGTTGCAAGCGAGCGTCCGGATCAGCGCGCTGGCGCTAGCTTGTGTCGTCGGCCGGTCTGTACCCGCAGCACCGTCCGTCGAAGACAAGGCTCGCCTGGAGCGTGCGGCGGCGCGACGAGATGCGATGACCGCCTTGGTCGATAGGTGGATGAAAGTTGATAGCGCGATCGGTTGGCTCGAGTCGGCTGCCGGTGATGTCGTCCGCGCATGGAACAACCTGGTCGATTTACATACCGACGACGAGCGCAAGGTTCAGCAGGCCACCGCGGCCTTTCCCGCGCTCCGCCAAACGATCGAGGCTCGGATCGCCGCTCTCGATCAGCTCAATGCGAGTGCGCGGCAAGCGCGCGAGGTCGTCCGACGGATTGCGCGCGCTGAAGCGAAGTCGCTCGGCTTAGCCGTGCGTGACGGTGAGACCGCATTCGACGCTAGGCGCGCCAGGGAAGCCACCTTCGAGGCGTTGGGCAGGGGTATCAAGGGCTCTGGCCTCGACGGGTTCCAAGCGGCCGTCTGGGCGAAGCGGGACCTGGCTCTGACGCGCAACCGGATCGTCAAGCTGCAAGCTGAGTTCGACGCGCTGGTCGCCGCCGAAGAGGATCTGCTCAAACTCCTTGCGGCGGCTCAAACTGCACAGCGAATGGCACGCGAGGCAGGCTGGCTTTCGGGAGTCGCGGAGCCGGTGACGCCGGTAGCAAGATCGGTTCCGGTCTTGGTCGGCGCCACCACGCGGGCGCTGAAAGACTATCCGGAAACCGTACCCGACAACGCGCCGGCAGAGTCGGCCAAGGCGCACAACAACGATCTTGGCGATCGGGCGGCTGATCTGGATCGCCTAGAGGATGCAATTGTTTATCTCGAGTTGCTCGAAGGCGACAAGACCGCCGACATGACCGTCGAACAAGCATTGCTCTCGCGGCAGCGCATTGAAATCGAGGCGGAAGTGAACAACGCAAGCGCCCAACTGATGCAGGACTTGGGCGATACGGAGGAACGCCTACTGACTCTTTCTTGGCTGGTCAAATCGCAGGCACGAACGCTCGGTCAGCTGCAGGTACTCGTTCGGCCCGCGAACGACGAAGCCCTACGTCAGGGTCGGCAGCTATCTGCCGAGGTTGAGTCCCTCTTACCCGCCGTGAAGCGTGCCCAGCGCGATGCCGTTGCCGAGTGGGAAAAGGCCTACGCGATCGTACACGGAACGCCCCCACCCGCGGAGCCGCGCACCACGCCTGCTCTCAGCCCGCCAGGAATGGCACCTCCTTCGGCGCCACCACCAGCGCCACCGGTGCTCAGGGGACACGCCTATGACTTCTTTGATGCCTGGAACACTGAACGCGAAGGGTACGGTGCCTACACCTACATACTGCTGCGCAGCAGCGAGGACCTGCGAAGTCCGGCCGTGCTCAGCCGGTATGAGCACCTCCTGAGGGTCGTGCAGCGCCAAACCGACGCGCGCGATGTGCCGCAGAATGCCGCGCGAGCGCTGAACCTGTTCTGCATCCCGGTGCAGGCGTCGCGCGAGCGTTCCAAGCCAATCCTGGCGTACAGCTCCGCCCTGGGATGTCAGATCAAGCTTCGCATGCAGGTAGGTCTGTTCACAAGACCGGAACTGCGCACTCGCTTGACCGGATCGCCAGGGCCGTTCTTGCTAACTCTGCCGTCGCGGATTGATTCTGCACACTCCACGTCCCCACTCTTATTCGCGGACCTTTCCAACTACCCCGAAGCCGCAATCACCGATCTAGCAACTGCATACATGGGAACACTTCTGCAGGACTTTCCTCAAAGGCAGACACTTTGGACTCCGTCCGTGCCGCAGAGGGTTGCGCTAGCGATGATTTGGTTTTCCGGCGAATTGGGAGCGCTGTTGCAAACGTTGATGCCCGCCGCCCAGGCGACGCCGAGCAACCGCTAGTTGACGGTGCCGAAGGGATTGACGATGAGTACATCGCTTACCGAGCGGTTGTGACTCTGTCGCACCCACTCACCCACTGAGGTGACGAAGTTGAAGTGTTGAAGTCGCGCCGTAACGCGACTGTACTGAACGATGCATCGGCCACGTTCTCGCCTTGGGCAGCCGTCGGACTGGTTCTCGCCGCTTGAAGGCAGCTTTCGGGCGCCGAGTCATGCGACTTGTAGGACCGCAGTGGGTCGCAAGCGGGTGCAGCCCGCCACGCCCTGGCTGACCGCTGCCAGTCGAGGCTGTGTGAAAACTCGGCCGTCGCGCAATTTCATGGGTCTTCTGACCCTTGGCGCGGCTGCGATCGTCGATCCTGGGGCGATCTGACGCGTCGTCTTTGCGCGTGAGCTGTTCAAGCTCGAGTTTTCACACAGCCTCAGTCTGAAGCGACTATTCAGTCTGCCGGCGCGATGGACAATGGACACCGCCGCGTCACCTGCCGGTTGTGGGCCGCGGCCTACGCCACGATCCGGCCAGGGCGCATGTCACCCGACATTCAGCTTTGTTCTTCGCGAAAGGACGGCACAGTGATCACGATCCATCACCTCGGCGTATCGCAGTCTGAACGCATCGTCTGGCTCATGGAAGAGCTGGGGCTGCCCTATCACCTGAAGTGGTATGACCGGAAGCCGAACCGGGCCGCGCCGGACGAGTACCTGGCGCTGCACCCCACCGCGATGGCACCGGTGATCGAGGACGGCGACCGGGTGCTCACTGAGTCAGCCGTCATTGCCGAATACATCTGTCACCGCTACGCCGGCGGCAGGATGACCGTGGGCCCTGCACAGGCCAACTACTACGACTATCTGTACTGGATGCACTTCAACAACAGCGCGATGGGCCTTCGCTTCACCAAGTCGGTGCTGGCGGCGGGTGCATCCGGGCCGGTGGCCAACACGATGCGCGAAATCGTCAACCGGCGCGAGGAGCAGTACTACAACTACCTCGACCATCGCCTTGGCGAGGTTCCCTACTTGGCCGGGCCGGAACTCACTTGCGCCGACATCCTGGTGGTGTATCGGCTCACGACGGGCGTGCTCTTCGGCGCCCGCGCCGTCGACGACCTGCAACACGTGCTGGCCTACGTCAAACGCATCCAAGCGCGGTCAGCATACCAAAAGGCGATGCAGATCGCCGGCCCGAAGGCGGTTGCGCCCTAGAACGGGCCGCGCGACGATCGCGCTCGGCTGAAGGGCGGCAGCCTCCAGCCCGCCCTGGCCCGTCATTGCCCGAACTTCGGCTTGCGCTTCTCCTTGAAGGCCTTAGTCGCTTCCTTGTGATCGGCCAGCTCGAAGGTCACCTGCTCCAGCGCCATGCTGGCCTCCAGCAGGCGGTTGACGCGGTCCTTGACGATCTGGTTGATCGACAGCTTGGTCCAGCGCGTGGCCCACACCGGGCCGTCGGCCAGCTCCTGCGCGATGGCGCGCGCGAAGGGCAGTACCTCGGCCCGCGGCTTCACGTGGTTCACCAGGCCGATGCGCTCGGCCTCGGGGGCCTTGAGCAGCGTGCCGCGCATCAGGAATTCCTTGGCCTTGTTCACGCCCACGAGCAGCGGCCAGATGACCGTGCCGCCGTCGCCGGCCACCAGGCCCACCTTGTTGACGTGGCTGTCGCCGATGCGCGCATCCTCGGCCATCACGGTCACGTCGCACAGCAGCGCAGTGGTCGCCGCCAGGCCGACGCAGTCGCCGTTGATCGCGCAGACGATGGGCTTGTCCAGTTCCAGATGGCGGCTCACCAGGCGGCGGCTGATCATCGGGTCGTGCACTTCACCTTCCTCGAGCACGTCGCCGCCCGGGCGGTCACTCATGGCCTTGACGTCGCCGCCGACGCTGAACCAGTCGCCGGCACCGGTCAGCAGCACGGCATTGACCTGCGGGTCGTCGCCCAGATCGTCCCAGATGCGGCGCAGCTCGCGGATCAGGCGCTGGTTGATGGCATTGCGCGCTTGCGGTCGGTTCAGCGTGACGGTGGCGACCTTGTTCGCGACCTCGATCTTCAGGTCGTGATAGTCGGCGTAGCGGCTCATGGCGTTTCCTTTCATTGAGCAGAGATGTTGTTCTCGCGCACGACCTGTCCCCAGCGTGCAGAGTCCTCGGCGATCAGCGCCCCCAGCTGCTGCGGCGTCATCGGCTTGACCTCTTGACCGAGCGCGAGCATCTTGTCCTGGTACTCCTTGGTCGCCAGGATGGCGTTGATGTCCTTGTTGAGGCGGGCAATCACCTCCGGCGGCGTGCCCGCCGTGGTGATCAGGCCGAACCAGGTCTCGGCAGCAAAGCCGGGCAGCACGCTGCCGACGGTGGGTACGCCGGGGGCCTGCGAGTTGGGCTGTGCCGAGGTCACGGCCAGCAGCTTCAGGCGGCCGTTGCCGATGGCGTCGCGCATCGCGCTGGACATGCTGGTGATGAGCAGCGGCACCTCACCGGACATCACCGCGGTCGTCGTCGGCGCCTGCCCGCGATAGGGCACGTGGGTCATCTTCAGGCCCGACGCCTTTGCGAACATCTCGCTCGTCAGATGGCCGAAGGAACCGACGCCGGCCGAGGCATAGGGCAGCGGCCCGGGCTGCTTCTTCGCCCACTCGATCCAGCCCTTCAGATCGCTGACCGGCAGGTTGCCGGGCACCACCACGAACAGCGGCGCCGAGGTCACCATCGCCACCGGAGCGAAGTCCTTGACGCCGTCGAAGCCGGCGTCCTTCTGCACGTGCGGTGTCACCGCGACGATGCCGCTGTTGATGAACAGCAGCGCATGGCCGTCGGGCTTGGCGCGGGCCACCTCGCGCGCGGCTAGTGTAGTGTTGCATTCTGTTTGGAACTTAAGCGCGCGTTGGCCCGAAT
>DAORHX010000171.1:0-7723 GCA_035438245.1 Rubrivivax sp. | reverse complement strand
TTCCCGATCCGCATCGACCGCGACGCGCTGACGCTGGGCTACGCCGGCGTCTACGGCAGCTTCCTGCTGTTCGCCAAGCGCGCCGGCGCGAAGTACGGCATCCCGTCGCGCGACCTGCTGGTCGAACTCGGCCGGCGCAAGATGGTCGGCGGCCAGGAAGACATGATCGAGGACGCGGCGCTGACCATGGTCAGGGAGCGGCAGGCACAGGAGGCCGCATGAAGCTCGACGCCAAGACCATCGCCGCCCTGGCCGAGCATCTGGAGAGCTGCCAGCTGCAGATGCGCGACACGCCGAAGATCACCGACGAGCACCCGGACATGGACTGGGACGACGCCTACGCGATCCAGGCCGAGATCCTGCGCCGCAAGACCTCGCGCGGGCTGAAGCTGGCCGGGCTGAAGGCCGGGCTGACCTCGCACGCGAAGATGAAGCAGATGGGCGTGACCTCGCCGGTGTTCGGCTTCATGACCGACGACTACACGGTCGCCGACGGCGGTGAGGTGCGTTGCTCGGACTTGATCCACCCGAAGGTCGAACCCGAGATCGCCTTCGTCACGAAGCGGGCGCTGAAGGGGCCGGGCTGCCACATCGGCGCCGTGCTGGCGGCGGTGGACTTCGTGATGCCGGGCATCGAGGTCATCGACAGCCGCTACCGCGACTTCAAGTTCGACCTGAAGAGCGTGATCGCCGACAACACCTCGGCCGCACGCTTCGTCGTCGGCGGCCGCCCGACCCGTGCGGAACAGGTCGATCTGCGCACCGTTGGCGTGGTGCTCGAGAAGAACGGCGAGGTGGTGGCGCTGGGCGCCGGCGCGGCGGTGCTCGGCCACCCGGCCGCGGCGCTGGCGATGCTGGCCAACCACCTGGGCGAGCGCGACGAGGAAATCCCGGCCGGCACGCTGGTGCTGTCGGGCGGCATCACCGAGGCCGTGGCGGTGAAGGCCGGCGATGCGGTGACGCTGCGCGTGCAGGGCATGGGGCAGACGTCGATGCGCTTCGTCTGAGGGCGGCCTCCCTGCCATGGCCGAGCATTCGCAGAACGACCGACGAGCGGCCCGCTCCGTGCGCGGTCGCGGCCTCGGGTCCAAGATCAAGGCCGGGCTGGCGAGCCTGAAGGACTTCGACGCCAACGACCAGCTCGCGCCGGTAAGCGTGACCGCCAGGGACCGCGGCGGCGGCAAGGCGCGCATCGACATGCGGGACGGCACGAGGTCGGGGTCGCCGGCGATGGGACCGCGGCCTGCGGCCTCGTGGTTGGCGCTGGGGTCCTGGGCCCACAGGGTCGAACCTGCACCGCCCACCCTGGCAGCTCAGCGCCGCCGCGGTAGATTCACCGCCGTGCGGCGTGGGCCGGAGCGCGCCGACAGTGCGCGGAAGTGATCGCGCAGCAGGCCGGCGAAGCGCTCGGTGATCACGGAAGTCGCCGACTGCGGCGCGAAGGCGAGGAACACGTCGACCGGGCAGGCCGGGCGCAGCGGCAACACCGTCAGCCGGTCGGCAAACACCGACGCCACATGCGGGTTGACGATGCCCACGCCGATGCCCTCCAGCGCCATTGTGCAGATGGTTGCGGAGTAGGTCGTTTCCATCGTCGCGCCCGGCTCGATGCCGTATTCGCCGAGCACACGCCGGAATTCCACCGCGATCGGATCGTCGGCGTTCAAGGTGACCAGCACTTCGCCGCTCAGGTCGCGCACGTCGACCTGCGCGCGCGTGGCGAGCCGGTGTGCGTCGTGCATCACGCACACCATGCTCGAGCGGTGCACGACCTGTGCGTCGAGTTGCGGATGGTGCAGCGGTGTGGTCGTCAGCACCAGGTCGTACAGGCCGTGCATCAGGCCCTCGCGCAGCGCCATGGCACCGACGGTCTGCAGGTTGATGTGGACATCGGGGTGCAGGCGCGAGAAGGCCGCGGCGACCTTCGGCATCACCGCCAGGCCCAGCGCCGGCGTGCAGCCGATGCGCAGCCGGCCCGTGCCCGACTTGCGCAGCACCGCCACGCTCTGCTCGATGCGCTCGAGCCCGAGGAAGTGCCGCTGCACCGTGTCGAACAACTGCCGCGCCTCGTGTGTCGGCCGCAGCCGCCCCTTCTGCACATCGAACAGCTTGAGTTCGGTGGCCGACTGGATCTGCGCCAGCAGCCGGCTGATCGAGGGCTGCGTGGTGTGCAGCATGGCGGCCGCGGCCGTGGTGGTGCCGGTGTGCATCACCGCGCGAAAGGCCTCGATCTGACGGAAGTTCAAGGGCCTGGCCATGGGCCAAGGTATATCAGATGTGCATAGGCTGTCGAAAACAAAGCATTCTCGCGAATGTGATCGCCTGCCTATAGTGAGCCCACTCCCACTTGGAATCCGCCATGAAGTTCACGCCTTCCCTCGAGCGACGCGGCCTGCTGGCGCTGTCGCTGGCCTTCGCGTTCGGCGGCGCCTGCGCGCAAGCCGGCGACTACCCGAACAAGCAGATCCGCATCGTCGTGCCCTTCACCGCCGGCGGCAGCTCCGACGTGCAGGCGCGCATGCTGGCCGACCATCTGGGCAAGCTGTACAAGCAGACCGTCATCGTCGAGAACAAGCCCGGTGCAGGCGGCCACATCGGCGGCAAGACGGTGGTCGATGCCCCGGCCGACGGCTACACGCTCATGCTCGGCTCGATCGGGCTGCACGCCACCTATGGCGTCTACAAGAAGCTGCCCTACGACCCGGGCAGCGACTTCAAGGTTGTCACGGTGCTGGCGGAGATGCCGCACGTGGTGGTCGCCAACCCGGCCGTGCCCGCCGCCGACCTGAAGCAGCTGGCCGCGCTGGCCAAGCGCGATCCGGGCGCGCTCAACTTCGGCTCGGCCGGCGTGGGCTCGTCGGTGCACATGATCGGCGAGCTGTACAAGCTCAGCGCCGATGCGCCGCTCACGCACGTGCCCTACCGTGGCAGCTCGGCCGCCATGTCCGACCTGATCGGCGGCCAGATCCAGCTGATGTTCGAGAACCCGCCGACCACGCTGGCACACATCAAGGCCGGCAAGCTCAAGCCGCTGGCCGTGACGGGCGCTACGCGGCTGGCAGCGCTGCCGCAGGTGCCGACGGCGGCCGAAGCCGGCTTCCCGGCGTTCGTCGCCACGTCGTGGACCACCGTTGCCGTGGGCTCCAAGGTGCCCGACGCCATCGCCGACAAGCTGAATGCCGACATCCGCCAGATCGTCGCGACGCCGCAGTTCCAGCAGGGCCTGCTGGAGCAGGGCATGACCCCGGTGGCCAGCACGCGTGCCGACGCCACCAAGTTCGTGGCCGGCGAGAAGCAGCGCTGGGACCGCGTGATCGAGCAGGGCAAGCTCGCCGCCGATTGAACTGGACCACCCCCGCAGCGGTTTCGCCGCTCCCCCTCAGGGGGGCGACGCTGGCAGACCGGCAAAGCCGGATCTGCGGCGTCCACCGGGTTGCGCCGGAGTGCGCGCGACCAAGGCGCACGCATTCGCATCATCGAGGACTGACATGAGTTCCAGCAACTTCCCGATCCGCCGCCTGGGCACGGGCGAGCGACACCACTTCTTCGGCTACTACAACAAGACGCCGTGGGACCAGAGCGGCCGCTGCGTGCTGGCCCAGCGGGTGCCGATGATGGACGCCCGCCTGACCCCGCAGCTGCGCGCCGAGATCGGTTACTTCGACCTGCAGGACGGCGACCGCTTCCACCCAGTGGGCGACACCACGGCCTGGAACTGGCAGATGGGCAGCCAGCTGCAATGGCTGGATGGCGCGGCGCAGCGCAAGCTCATCTTCAACAGCCGCAGCGCGGACCCGTCGGCGCGCTATGCCGGGTTCGGCTCGACCATCGTCGACATCGACAGCGGCGAACGCACCACGCTGCCGCTGCCGGTGTACGTGGTGGCGCCGAACAGCCGCTATGCGCTGTGCGTCGACTACCGGCGGCTGTACATCACGCACGAGACCATCGGCTACAGCGAGGCTGGCGGCCCCTTCGACGTGCCGCTGCTGCCCGCCGACGATGGCGTGCACTGCATGGACCTGGCCACCGGCGCGGCGCGGCTGATCGTCAGCTACCGCGCGCTGAGCGAGTTCCATCCGAAGGCATCGATGCAGCGTGCGATCCACTGGGTCAGCCACATCGAGATCAACCCGGCGTCGTCGCGCGTGCTGCTGCTGCACCGCTGGACCGAGCGCGTGAAGGACGAGACCTGCTTCCTGCACCGCCTCGTCACGCTGAACCCCGATGGCAGCGACATGCGCCTGCTCGAATGCTCGGACCACCCGCTGCCGCAGTTGGCCGAGGACTTCGATCCGAGCGCCGTGGGCACCTTCGACTACGAGAAGTCCGAGTACCAGATCTCGCACCCGATGTGGGTCGACGACGAGAGCATCGTCGTCTGGGGGCCGCATGCCGGCAGCATCCACTACCACCTCTACCACGACCGACCGGGCGGCCAGGTCAAGGTGGTGGGCGCGGAGGTGCTGGTCGAGAACGGCCACATGAGCTTCTCGCCGGTGAACCGGCGCTGGCTGTTGAGCGACACCTATCCCGACGACCGCACGCACGAACGCATCCTGTTCCTCTACGACATGCAAACGGGCCAGCGCCACGATCTGGGCAGCTTCTATGCCGATCCGAATCTGAGCAAGGAAAACCGCTGCGACCTGCATCCACGCTGGAGCCGCGACGGTACCCAGGTGTGCATCGACTCGGTGCACGAGTCGATGCGCCAGATGTACGTGATCGACGTCTCGCGGATCACCCAAGGCTGATCGGTCGACGCTGCCGGTCTTCGCGGCCGCTTCAGCCGGCGCGTCCAGCGGCGCGCTGGCCGCCCGAGAGTGACGGCAGGTGCCCTGCAACGGCGGGCGCTGGCCCTCTGGCCGGCCGCGCGCCGCCCATGCAGCGATGCGGCACACTGCGGCCGGGCGGCGCGTGCCGTCCTGCGCACACCGATGAGGGGGCTGATGACGAACACGACGGCGTTGCTCGCCGCGCCGGCCTGAAGGCTGCGCTGCCGCCATGCCCATTCCCCCGCACGGCAACCTGCGCGCCATCGTAGCGATGGTGGCCGCGTGCGCGATGTTCGCGTGCATGGACGCGGTGCTGAAGGCGCTGTCCGGCAGCTATCCGCCGCTGCAGGTGACGGCGCTGCGTGGACTGACCGCGATGCCGCTGGTGTGCCTGTACGTCCTGTGGCGCGGCCAGCTGCGTTTCGTCTTCAGCCGCCATCTGCGCTGGGGGCTGCATCTGCTGCGCGGCGTGATCACCGTGCTGATGCTGTCGCTGTTCACCTTCGGGCTGAAGTCGCTGGGCCTGGCCGAGGCCTATACGTTGAGCTTCGTCGCGCCGCTGATCATCACCATGCTGTCGGCACCGCTGCTGAAGGAGGTGGTGCCGCCGCGTCACTGGGTGGCGATCGCCGTCGGCCTGGGCGGCGTGATCGTCGCGCTGCGGCCGGACCAGGGTGCGTTCCTGTCGCTCGGCGCACTGGTGGTGCTGGCGGCGGCGTCGTGCTATGCGGTGTCGAACGTCGTCGGGCGCATGGTCAGCCGCAGCGAGCCGGGTGCGACGCTGGTGTTCTGGACCACCGGCGCGATGGCGCTGGGCGGCAGCGTGCTCGCCGCGCCGCAGTGGGTGGCCGTCGCGCCGGCGCATGCGCCGTTGCTCGTCGCGCTGGCGATCAGCGGCTTCCTCGGCCAGCTGGCCATCACCGAGGCCTTCCGCCACGGCCAGGCATCGGCCGTCGCGCCGTTCGAGTACACCGCGCTGGCCTGGGCGGTCGCGCTGGACTGGCTGATCTGGCGCGCCGTGCCGGACGCGTACACGCTGGCCGGCGGCGCGATCATCATCGTCAGCGGCCTCTATCTGGTCCGTCGCGAGGTGCCGACGCGCATGGCGGTCGTGCCGCCGTAGCCCGCGCTGCCCCCGCCGGGCGGCCCGCCACGCCGTCGTGTCGAAGTTCAGCCGCGCGGCGCGTGCCCGTGCCCGCCGTCGACGTAGAAGGTCTGGCCGGTGATCCACGCCGCCTGGTCGCTGCACAGGAACACCACCATGTGCGCGATGTCCTCGCCGGTGCCGGCGCGTCCCAGCGGGATCTGCGCACGCACGATGCGGTCCCAGGCCTCGCCGCGCGGCACGTCGTCCATGCGGCTGGTGTCGATCATGCCCGGCGCCACCGCATTGACGCGGATGCCCTTCGGCCCCAGCTCGCCGGCCAGCACCGTGCTCAATGCGTCCAGCGCGGCCTTCGAGGTGGCGTAGGCGGCGGTGTTCGGCATGCGGTTGCGGCCGGCGATCGAGCTGATGTTCATGATCACGCCGCCGCGCCCCTGCGCCACCATGTGCTGCGCGAAGCAGCGCGACATGTAGAAGCTGCCGTCCAGGTTGGTGCCGAGCACGCGCTGCCACTCGGCAAGCGGCAGTTCGATGGCCGGCACGCGGTCGCTGCCGCGTGTCGAGCCGGCGTTGTTGACGACGAAGTCGACGCGGCCGAACTCGGCCAGCACACGCTCGGCCAGCGCCTGCACCGCGAGGGCATCACGCACGTCGGACACCAGCGGCAGCGCGCGGCGCCCGAGTGCACGCACCTCGTCGGCCACCGACTCGATGTCGCGCCAGCCGGCACGCTGCTCGTCCGGCGGATAGGCGCTGGCCGGCTTGCCCGAGCCGGTCAGCACCACGTCGCAGCCGGCGCGCGCCAGTGCCAGCGCGATCGGCCGGCCGATGCTGCGCATGCGCCCGGCGCCGGTGACCACCGCCACCTTGCCGTCGAAGCCGGTCAATGCATAGCCCATGTCGGTTCTCTCCTTACGAGTGGGGTTCGTCGGGACCCAGTTTCCACCAATGCGCGGCCAGCTGTTCCAGGCGCGTCGCACCGGGCAGCGGCAGGCGCCGCAGGTACCACGGCAGGTTGCTGTAGCGGTGCAGCAGCGCCTGCGCCAACAGCCGGTTCTGCAATGCGCCGTCGAGCTCGTCCTCGGCGTAGCCATAGGCGCGCAGCAGGCAGCGCAGCGCGACGCCATCGCCGGCGCTGACGAACAGGCCGATCGAGGCGAACTCGTACTCGCGCGCACCGCGCATCGCCGGCTCGAAGTCGAACAGCCCGCTCAGCCGCCAGCCGCTGCCGGCGCGCTCGACCAGCAGGTGCTCGCGCATGATCTCGGTGTGCAGCAGCACCTCGGGTTCTGCCGCCGCGGCCCAGCGCTGCAGGAAGGGCTCGATCTGCTCCAGCCATGCGGCCGTCAGGCCGCAGGCGCGCTGGCGTTCGACGGCCTGGCGGCGCTGCGCGGGCACGAAGTCCGCCCAGTGCGGCGGCGGCAGATCGGCCAGCGGCCGGCTGTCCAGCGCATGCAGCGCGGCCACGGCCTCACCGACGTCTCGGCATAGGCGCTCGCGCTCGGCTGGCGTCAGCTGCGGCCAGACCTCGACCAGGCGGCGGCCGCGCAACTGCGTCATCAGCAGGTAGCTGCCATCGTCCGCTTCGCCGCTGGCCACGAGCCGCGGCGTGGGCAGCGGCAGGACGCCGGCGACGAAGCCCAGCACGCGCGACACGACCTGCGCATGCGCCCGTTCCGGCGCCGGGTAGACCTTAAGCACGTGCCGCGTGACTAAAGCGAAAAGAGGCATCCAGGGATAATTTATTTTTTTAGATAAAAAGAAAAACGGAAATTCCGTCAAAATATTAAAAAACCAAATAAGGCGTCTGAACGTGAATAAACAAATCAGTAAATTTGGC
>DAORHX010000170.1:0-7780 GCA_035438245.1 Rubrivivax sp. | reverse complement strand
GAGCAGTACTACGACTTCGCCGAGGAACTGGCCGACCAGTACCTGGTGATGGAGCGCGGCGATGTGGTGATGCGCGGGCGCGGCAAGGACATGCAGGCCGACGGCGTGCGCCAGCGCATGGCGATCTGAGGCGGCGTCACCGTCGCGAGGGGCTTGTCGGCGAATCACCGGTCGCCGACGACCCGCCATCCGTCATGAGGTAGGTGCACCTGCCGAAGGCGGGCAGAGTCCTTTGGACGACCGAGAGGGCGATCGGCGCGCAGGTGGCCGGCAGTACGTGTGCGTACTTCCGAACGGACTGCCCAGAATGCCGCCGCCGATGGCCGATTCGTAAAATGGCGTCGGCTCACACGGACTGGCAAGCACCATGCGCGCACGTGATCTCGTCCTGGCTGCATCCCGTTGGATCGGCGTCGCTGCATGGCTCGCTCAGGCGGCTGCGGCTGCTGCCGCGCCCGATGCCGCGCCCAAGCCAGGCTCCTTCTCCGAATGGGACCGTGCGCTGTCGGCAGCCTGCGATGAACGCACGCCGCATGGCCGCACGAGCTGCGCTCAGGTCAAGATCGACAAGGCGCTGGCCGAGGGCCGACTGCGTCAGGCCGATGTTGCGGCGTGCGCCGAGGGGTCGCAGCCGGGCATTGCACAGAGCCCGCAGAGTCAAACCGAACGCGACCTGCGGCAGCAGGAACGGCAGGCGCGACGCAGGGCCAGCCTGGGCGGCGATGCCTACTGGAACTGGAGCACGCTGGGCTGCGACCTCGCCAACCGGGTGCGGCAAACCTTCCAGGAAGCGACGCCGGAGACCGCCCCGAGGCGGGCAGGGGCTGCGGCCGAGCGCGGCGCGACCGCAGCGCTTGACCCTCGGCAGTGCGAGATCCTGCCGCACGCGCCGCAGTGTCGCCAAGGGCGCCGGCCGGCGCAGCGCGAGACCTACCGCTCGTTCGCTGCCGGGGCCCACGCGGACTGCGTTGCCGCCGGCGGCGCCGGACCGCGCGACCGGTGCGCGCGTGAGGTGGTCGAGCAGGCGATCGCCGCGCGGCTGGTGTCTGCGCAGGCGGTGCAGGGGTGCCGCGACGAATGGTCCGTGGGCCGGCGCGAAGCGCCGGAGCACGCCGAGGTCTACGAATGCCTGGGCCGGCGCGCGATGGTCGAGGAAGCGAGCGCCTCGCTCGTTGTGCGCAGCGCACCGCGCTCCTCGGTGGCGGCCTGGCGCACCGATGGCTACCGCCGTGCCGACACGCTGGCGGCAATACAGGCAGCCGATTGGCCGCACGTGCCCGCACGACCCGATGACGGTGCGTACTTCCTGAACGCCTTCGGCCAGCTCAACGCCGCGTGCCCGGCGCTCGGTCTGAGCAGCGTCGCATTGCGGCTCGCAGAGGCCGCCGTGCAGAACATGCACCGGTCGGTCACGCGAGCGGCGAGCGGCCAGGGCAGCATGGGCGACCTTGCGACGGTGCTCGGCGGCGCCAACGAGTTGCTCAAGGCCATGCGCGACTGCGATTCGCTCTGGCACGACGAACCCCGGCAGAACGCCTGCCTCGCCGAGCGCGACAGCGCGTTCTCGATGCCGCAGTCGGTTGACGCACGACGCGACGTCGCCCTGCTCTTGAGCCGGCATCGCTGCGACGGTCCTGAGACGAGGACGTTCGCGAAGAATCTCTCGACGTGGCTGCTGCTCTCGCCCGACCAGCGATACGCGATGAGCTGGGCGCTGGGCGACCCCAAGGCCGCCGAGTACGACGCGATCTTCGAGAACTGCCGGCGACAGGCCGGCGAGGGCGCTGCCGACGCGTGGTGTGGCTGCTATGTGCGCCGTTACAGCCTGACCCGTGTGGGCAGCCGGGCCGCGCCGCTCGAAGCGATGCAGGCCGTGCGGGTCAGCGCTTTCATCGGCGAGCAAGGGGCGTTCTTCGTTCCTGCCGACCTCGATGAGTGCCGGCCGCAGCGCGAGCGGCTGACCGCCTGGCGCCGCACCCAGGGCCCGAGCCAGACCGTCACGGCCTGCCTGGCTCGGCAGGCGCCGATGACCGCCGCGGTCACGCCCGACCTGAAGGCGTGCACCTACCGCACCGCCTGGGGCGAGGTCGAGTGGCGCCAGCCGGAGTGCGTGCCGCGCCTGTACTCGGGGCTATGGGGCGGCGACGCGGTGGCGTGTCCGTGAGCCGCGCTCCACACCCAACGTCTTCAGCGTCCCGACGGCATGCCCCGATGATCACCGTCCACCATCTCGAACATTCACGCTCGCAGCGCGTGCTCTGGCTGCTGGAAGAACTGGGGCTGGAGTACGAGATCAAGCGCTACGCGCGCGACCGCAAGACCAGCCTGGCGCCGCCCGAATTGAAGCGCGTGCATCCGCTCGGCAAGTCGCCGGTGATCGACGACGACGGCCGGGTGGTGGCCGAGTCGGGCGCGATCATCGAGTACCTGGTCGATCGCCACGGCCAGGGTCGGCTGGCGCCGCCGGCGGGCAGCGACGAGCGGCTGCGCTACACCTACTGGCTGCACTTCGCCGAAGGCTCGGCGATGCCGCCGCTGCTGTTCACGCTGGTGTGCGAGAAGGTGAAGACGGCGCCGATGCCCTTCTTCGTCAAGCCGATCGCGCGCGGCATCGCGGCCAAGGTGATGAGCGGCTTCGTCACGCCGAACCTGAAGAACCAGCTCGACTTCATGGAGGCCGAGCTGAAGCGGCACCGGTGGTTCGCCGGCGCGGCGTTCAGCGCCGCCGACATCCAGATGAGCTTCCCGCTGGAAGCCGCCGCGCAGCGCGCGGGCCTGGACGCCAGCCGGCCGAAGCTGATGGACTTCCTGAAGCGCATCCATGCACGGCCGGCGTACCGGCGCGCGCTGGAGCGCGGCGGGCCCTACGCCTTCGCCGACTGACAGCGACGCGCCATCGAGGACGCGGAACCCGTGCGCCGTGCGCAGCCCGCGCAGCGGGGGCCGACCATCAGGTCCGCCACACGCGCGGCGGGTTCGCGTCCAACCCCCACGCCTGTGCGCGCCATGCCGCGCGCACGTCGGCCAGCAGCGCCATCGCCGGCTCGACGCGTGCGCTGAGCGCGCGCAGCACCAGCACGCGTTCGTGCACCGCGGTCACCCCGGCATGAGGGACCCGCGCCGTGTGTGCAGGGAAACGCTCGCGCGCGCCATCGAGCAGTGCGTCGCGCCGCGCCGCAGCCAGCCCAGCGCCGGCAGCGAACCACAGCGTCGCCAGCACGCGTTGTCCGTCCCACCCCAGCGGTGAATCGAGCAGCCGCTTGTCGGCCGCGTCGACGCGGCCGCGCTCGAGCCACGCGCCCGGCAGCGACACCTGCTGCAGGACGCTGCCATGGTCGAAGCCCTGGCCCGCCGCGGGCAGCCCCAAGGCCAGGATGTCCCAGCCGATCATCTCGGCGCCGGGCGCCAGCTCGAAGCGCAGCGCGTTGTGCGCATCGCAGCCGGCGTAGGCGATGGTCTCCAGCGGCAGCCATTCCAGCCGTGCGCCATCGTCCAGCGTCGCCCGCACCTGCTGCGTCGCCATCTCGCCGGCGCTGCGATAGAAGCGTGTCGCACCCGGCGTGGTGATCAGCGCATGGCAGTGCGGCCCCAGCCGTGCGTCGACTTCGAGCAGGTCGCCGCCGACGATGCCGCCCGGCGGATGCACCAGCACGTGGTGGCAGATGCCGGGCCCTTCCGGGTACAGCCGCTGCAGCACGCGCAGCGGGCCTTCGTGGCGGTCCAGCGCGACGGTGCCGCGGCGGTCGTGGGTGTAGTCGAGCTGCAGGTGCGCGTGCCAGGGCATGCCGCGATGCTAGCGGCGGTGCCAGAAGTCCCGGTGCAGCGCAGCGATCTCTTCCTCGACCTCGGGCACCGGGCCCCACACCTGCATGGCCTTCTGTCCGCGCGCGAAGACCTCGCGGCAGGGCAGGTCCAGCGTGGGGTTCTCGGCATGGTTGCCGGTCAGCTGCAGCAGCCGGTGTTCGCTCAGGCCGTAGACCAGCCTGCCGATGTGCGCCCAGTACTGCGTGCCGGCGCACATCGCGCAGGGCTCGACGGTGGTGACCAGCGTGCAGTCCCAGAGAAAGGCCGGGGCGTAGCGCCGCGCCGCGTCGCGCGCGAGCACCGCTTCGGCGTGGTCGACGCTGTCGACGTTGGCCTGCTCCAGCAGCACCGTCTCGCCGTCGGGCGCGACCAGCAGCGCACCGAAGGGGTGGTGGCCGGCGTCCATCGCCGCGCGCGCGACTTCGTTGGCGCGGCGCAGGTGGCGCAGCAGCTGTTCGGATGTGGGCATGGCGGACTTCCGTGGTGGGTCACCCTGAACTGCACAGAATCAGAAACACTTCCAGGAACGACTCAATGCCCCTGGCTGCCGCGGTGCGCCCAGGCGGTGGTGCGCTTCTCGATCACCGAGAACAGCTCGTACATCGCCATCGCCATGATGCCGACGACGACCAGGCCGCTGAAGGCCAGCCCCATCTGCATGCTGCTGCCGGCGCTGATCAACAGGTAGCCGATGCCTTCGTTGGCGGCGGTCATCTCGGACACCGTGGTGCCGACGAAGGCGAGCGTGATCGCCACCTTCAGGCTGCCGTAGAAGTAGGGCATCGAGCGCGGCAGACCGACCTTGATCAGCACGTCCCAGCGCCTGGCGCCGAGCACGCGCAGCACGTCCTCCAGCTCGGGCTCCAGCGTCGCCAGCCCGGTCGCGATGTTGACCATGATCGGGAAGAAGCTGATCAGGAACGCGGTCAGGATGGCCGGGCCGGCGCCGATGCCGAACCACACGACGAGGATCGGCACGAAGGCCGCCTTCGGCAGCGCATTGAAGCCGGTCATCAGCGGGTACATCGCGCTGTAGGCCAGCCGCGAGCTGCCCATCAGGAAGCCGAGCAGCACGCCGACGACGATGGCCAGGCCAAAGCCGACCATCGTCACCCAGAAGGTGCGCCAGGCGTGGCCGGCGATCGCGCCGCGGTGTTCCCAGGTCTGCTCGACGATGCGCGCCGGGCTCGGGAAGATGAACTCGCTGACGTCGAAGGCGCTGCAGATCAGCTGCCACAGCAGCAGCGTCGCCGCCAGCAGCACCAGCGGTGCGAAGCGTTCGAGGTTCGACTTCATTGCGGCAGCCCCGCGCCGATCTGGCCCACCGGCTTGCGCATCGCACCGATATGGCCGCGCAGCTCATGCACGATGTCGGTGAAGGCCGGCGTGTAGGTGATCTCCAGGTCGCGCGGTCGCGGCAGGTCGATCTCGCGCCGCACGATGATGCGCCCCGGCCCCTTGCTCATCACGTAGACGGTGTCGGCCAGGAACACGCTTTCGCGCAGGTCGTGGGTGACCAGGATGACGTTGAACTTCTGCGCCGCCTGCAGGTCGCGCATCGCGCACCACAGCTCCTCGCGCGTGAACGCGTCGAGCGCGCCGAAGGGTTCGTCCAGCAGCAGCAGCTTCGGCTCGTGCACCAGTGCACGGCAGATGCTGGCGCGTTGCTGCATGCCGCCGGACAGCTGCCACGGGAACTTGTCCTCGTAGCCGCCGAGGCCCACGCTTTGCAGCAGCGCGCGCGCCTTGGCGACGTACTCGTCGCGCCGCGCGCGGAAGCTCGAGCGGTACGGCTCGACGATCTCCAGCGGCAGCAGCACGTTGTCCAGCGTGCTGCGCCACGGCAGCAGGCTCGGCGCCTGGAAGGCCATGCCGCTGATCTTCAGCGGGCCGGTCACCGGCTTGCCGTCGATGTGGATCGTGCCCTTGCTGGGCATGTTCAGGCCGGTGGCCAGCTTCATGAAGGTGCTCTTGCCGCAGCCCGACGGGCCGACGATGGCGATGAACTCGCCCCGGCCCACCTGCAGCGTGATGTCCTCCACCGCGAACTGGCCCTGTGCGAGCAGCGTGCGGTTGTAGGCCAGCCAGACGTTGCGGAAGTCGACGAAGTGGGTCATGGTCGGGTGGGAATGCGGGCGATCGGGTCAGGCGCAGGCGAGGCGCGCGGTGCGGTGCGGGCGACGATAATGCGCGGCCTTCACTCCAGGCCGTCGCCGGTCGTTGCCCCGTTCATGCGCTTCGTTCACGCCCCGGCCCTCCTGATTTCGCTGGCCGTGGCTGGCGCGGTTCAGCCCGTTCGCGCGCAGTCCGAAGCCGCCGGCTCGACGGAGCTGTTCAGGGACAGCGGCTACTGGCGCCTGATGGCATCGCCCTACACCTACCACTACAGCCCCGACCCGGAGCACGAGCCGGTGTACATGGTCGGGATCGAGCGCCAGCGCCTCGACGGGTGGGTTTGGGGCGGCACCTATTTCAGCAACTCCTTCGGCCAGCCCAGCACCTACATCTACGTCGGCCAGCGCTACGCCGGCTTCTCGCGCTGGCAACCGCTTTTCGTGCAGTGGACGGCCGGCATCATGTACGGCTACAAGGAGCCGTACGAGGACAAGGTGCCGTTCAACGTCAACGGCTTCTCGCCCGGTGTCACGGTCGGCCTGGGCTGGCAGTTCACGCGCGAGTTCTCGATGCAGGGCATCGTGCTCGGCACCGCGGGCCTGATGCTGCAGCTGGCCTACGACCTGCGCTGACGGCACGGCGCCGCGCTACTTCTTCGCCACCGCGAAGATGTTGCGCTCGGCCTCCGGCGGCAGCAGGCTGCCGTTCCACACCGCGGCCGGGTTGATGCGCTCCTTGGTGCCGAAGGCGTCGGACACCTGGCTGGCCATCAGGCTCAGGCGCGGCGCCAGCGCGTTGCCGAAGCCTTCGGCCTTGGCGTCGGGCGTCAGCACGGTGGCGTCCAGGCACAGCTTCAGCCGGCGCAATTCGAGTTCGTCGTTGATGATGCCGTCGCGCGCCTTGACCGTGGCGATGCCGGCCTTCGGGTCGGCAACGACGTCCTTCATGCCCTTGCTGAAGGCCTTCAGGAAGCGCTTCACTGCCTCGGGGTTCTTCTTCAGGAAGTCCTCGCCGGCGATGATGACGTTGCCGTAGAGCTTGACGCCGTACTGCGGGTACGGCAGCACGACGATGTCGTCGGTCTTCACGCCGCGCGCCTCGAGGTTGAGGATCGACGTGAACGAGAAGCCGGTGATGGCGTCGACGTCGCCGCGCGCCAGCATCGTCTCGCGCAGCGGCGGGTCCATCGAGGTCCAGGCGACGCTGCCGATGTTGTTGGCCTTCGAGAAGATCGGGAAGGCCTTGCGCCCGGCGTCGAACACCGGTGCGCCGAGCTTCTTGCCGTTCAGGTCGGCGGGGGTCTTGATGCCGCTCTTCTTCAGCGCCAGCACCGCGGCCGGCGTGTTGTTGTAGACCATCATCACCGCCACCGGCTTGTTCGGCGCGGTCGGGTTGTTGGCGTGGAACTCCATCAGCGCCGCCAGGTCGGCGAAGCCCATGTCGTAGACGCCCGAGGCCACGCGCGTGACCGTGCCGCCCGAGCCGTTGCCGGCGTCGATGGTGACGTTCAGCCCCTCGGCCTTGTAGTAGCCCTTGGCGGCCGGAACCAGGAACAGCGCGGCCGGGCCTTCGAAGCGCCAGTCGAGCTGGAACTTGATCGGCGTCTCCTGCGCGTGCGCCGCGGGCAGCGCCGCGGCGGTGAGTGCGGCGGCGGCCAGGGCGGCCAGGCCGCGGCGTCGGGTGAAGGGCGGAACTTGCATCGTGACTCCAGGTGGGTTGGTCTTGTCTGGGTTCGGGGATTGCAAATTCTGTGCTCGCCGCATGCACCGGCGGAATCGGGTCAAGCACCCATACGGTGCGCGGCGTGCCCGCTCCCGGCGCAAAGCCGCCGAATTCCAACAGCCAACGTCGTCGCGCTTCG
>DAORHX010000169.1:0-7827 GCA_035438245.1 Rubrivivax sp. | reverse complement strand
GGCCGACGCCATCAGCCAAAGCAGCACGATCGGCACGGCGATCGCCAGCGCGCTGGCGCGCGCATCGACCCCGGGACGCGCGAGCCGGGCCAGCGTCGCCAGGCTGGCCAGCGCCGCCGCGGCCGGGAACAGCAGCTTCATCCAGAACGTCGGCCGCAAGATGGCCTGCGCCAGATCGGGCCGAACCCCGAAGCCGAGTTGCATCAGCACGGCGGCGAGCGCAACGCCCACGGCCACGCAGACGGCGATGTGCCTGAGCGCGGCGCGACGCACGACCGGCACGTTGTCGGCGGCCAGCAGCGTGATCAGGTCGTCGGTCTTCACGACGCGCTCCTCACGCGCCTGGCGAGCGCCTTGAGCCCGCGATGGATGCCGATCTTGACGGCCGACTCCGACATGCCGAGCAGGGCGGCCGTCTGCGCCACCGACAGGCCCCGCAGCTTGACGTGTTCGATCGGCAAGCGCTGGCGCGGCGGCAAGGTTTGGAGCAAGCCCGCCAGGTCGCGCCGCGCATCGCCGGCGTCGTGGTCCGATGCGGCGAACAGCGCCAGCTCGTCATCGAGCGGGTCGTGCAGCGCCTCATGAGCGGACTTGCTGCGCAGCAGGTCGATCAGCTTGTAGCGCGCGATCGCATGCACCCAGGCGGTCAGCGGCTGGTCGGGTTGGTAGGTGTGGCGCTTGGTGTGCATGGCGAGCAGGCATTCCTGAACCAGATCCTCGACCTCATCGGGCCAGCCGAACAGACGCCTGCGAAAGTAGGCGCGCAAGTGTGCACCGAGCTTGTGCAAGAAGGCCTGGTAGGCGGCATGTTCCCCGTCCAGCCCGCGCAGCAACAGCGCCCGAAGCTGTGTCTCTGCATCGCCTGTCTGGCCTGAAGCTGCTCTTGTAGTTCGCGCCATCGGGTCGACCGGTTACAGACCTCATCGAGTTGCGCGAATTGTGCGATGCGCTGTAACCGGCACGCCAGTCGGCCCGAACTACCGACGACCCTGCCGCGCGGCGGGGTTCCCTCCTCATCTACCGGAGCCACCTCATGAACCGTTCCATGACCATCACCGCCTTCACGCTGTCTGCGCTGGCCGCAGGCGTCGCCCTTGCGCAGGACAGCAAGCCGCCAATGGGTGACAAGGACATGCCCAAGATGGAGAAGTGCTACGGCGTGGCCATGGCCGGCAAGAACGACTGCAAGGCCGGCGCCGGCACGACCTGCGCGGGCACGTCGAAAGTCGACTACCAGGCCAATGCGTGGAAGAACGTCCCTGCCGGAACCTGCACCACGATCAAGACGCCCAAGGGGATGGGCTCGCTGACCGAGATGAAGTCCTGATGCGGTCGCGGCGGCGATGACGGCGCTGCGCTGCGGCCTCGGGCTCAAACCCGAGCACTACGAAGCCGCCCAGGCTTGTGCGCTGCGCGGCCTGTGGTTTGAGGTGCATGCCGAGAACTACCTGGTCGCGGGCGGTCCGCGGATTCGTTGGCTCGAAGCCATCCGCGAGCGTCACCCGCTGTCCCTGCATGGCGTGTCACTGTCGCTGGCCAGCGACGCCGTGCCCGATGCGGCGCACTTGACGCGCTTTGCGCAGCTGGTGCGCCGCATCGAGCCGGCACTGGTTTCGGAGCACCTGGCCTGGTCGTCGTGGCAGGGCATGAGCCCGCCGGGCCGACCCACGGGCGAATACCGCAGTGCGCAGCACGAAGGTGCCCGAGTCAGCGTTCCGGACCTGCTGCCATTTCCACGCAGCAACGAGGCGCTGCGGCGCGTTGCGTCGAACATCGACCGAACGCAGTCGGCCCTGCGCCGGCGCATCGCGATCGAAAACCCATCGCACTATCTGCACATCGACGGCCACGAATGGGACGAGATCGAGTTCCTGGACGAGTTGGTGCGACGCACCGGCTGCGGCTTGCTGCTCGATGTCAACAACGTCTACGTCTCGGCGCGCAACCTGGGTTTCGACGCCGCGGCCTACCTGGAGCGGTTTCCCGCCGCGCCCGTGATGGAAGTCCACCTGGCAGGTCACAGCGTCGACCCGGCGCTCGGGGCGGCGCTGCTGATCGACTCGCACGACACGGCGATCGCGCCTGCGGTGTGGGACTGCTACTGGCGGCTCATTGCACGCATCGGCGCGAGGCCGACGCTGATCGAGCGCGACGCCAACGTGCCTGGCTTCGATGAATTGCTCGCCGAATGCACGCTGGCGGCGAACGAGATGGCGCGCGCGGCCACCCCCTGGGAGCAGGCGGCATGAGCGGTGCGCTGCAACGCTTTCAGGCGCAGTTCTTCGAGGCGCTGTTCGATCGCGACAGCGCCAGCGCCCTCAATGCGCAGCCGGCGTTCGCGGTCTACCGCAACACCGTGATCAGCGGCTGCGTGGATGCGCTGCAGGCGAACTTTCCGAGCGTCGCGCGCCTGGTCGGGCCGCAGTGGTTCCGCGCCGCGGCCGCCGCCTACTTGCAACGGCACCCGCCCAGCGAGGGACGCTTGTTGAACTACGGCGAGTGCTTTGCCGACTTCCTGGCGGGCTTCGAGCCGGCGCGCGACTGGCCGTATCTCGCCGGCGTCGCCCGGCTCGACCGCTGGTGGATCGAGTCTCACACCGCCGACGATGCGGATGCGCTGGCCGCTGCCAGCCTGGCCCCTCTGCCGCCAATCGAGCTGGGCACGCTGCGCCTGGCGCCGCATCCGGCCGCGCGCTGGGGCTGGTTCGATGACGCGCCGATCTATTCGATCTGGCAGCGCAATCGCAGCGCCGAAGCGCCGCTTGGCGGCGAGCTCGTCTGGCAAGCCGAGGGCGCATTGCTGACGCGCCCGCTCGATGCCGTCGAGTGGCATCGGGTGGAACGCTGCGACTGCGCATTCCTCGACGCGTGTGCACAGCACCGGCCGCTGGGCGTGGCTGCCGCCGCGGCCATGCAGGCCGAACCGCAAGCCGATATCGCCGGCCTGCTGGCGCGGCTGCTGCGTTCGGGCGCGTTGGCGCGCTCGGCGTTTGAGGAGGACCCCGCATGAGCCCACCCGCCGCCGTAGTCGTGGGCGGGCGAGGGGTCCGCGCCCGCTGGAACGCGCTGGCTGGCGCACTGTCGCGCTGGATCGGCCATGACTGGCTCGCCCTGGCCAGCCGGGGGTCGATCGCCGCGATCTTCTTTCTGTCGGGTCGAACCAAGGTCGAGGGCTGGCTGAGCATCACTGACGGCAGCTTCGAACTCTTCAGAACCGAATACCGGCTGCCGTGGATCCCGCCCGAACTCGCGGCGCATCTGGCGACCTATGCCGAACACCTGTTTCCATTGCTGCTCGTGCTCGGGCTTTTCACGCGGCTGTCGGCCATTGCGCTGCTGGGCATGACGCTCACCATCCAGGTTTTCGTCTACCCCGATGCCTGGCCCACGCACCTGTCCTGGGCCACACTGCTGCTGTACCTCATGGGTCGGGGCGGCGGCGCGTGGTCGCTCGACCGGCTGCTGAGAATCGGGTGAGGCCGATCCGATCGGATCGGCAGCGAGGCCACCGCCAGCAGCAGGCCGAGGCCATGATTCAGGCTGTTGGCGACTTCCTCGCCGAAGCTTTGCGCGCGGTCCTGATTCATGGCCGCGCCGCGGTGCCGGCGGGCAGCAGCTCGCCGATCAGCCGGTCCTTGTCGAGCCACTGCCCGTCGACCCACTGGCCGATGCGCTGGCGGTAGGCCTTGTCGCGCAGCGGGTCGCCGCCGAGCACCGCCGCGGGGATCTCGAGCTGCTGCACGCGCACCGTCACCGCGTCGACCCGCCCGCTGAGCAGCTGCCAGAAGCTCGGCGTGCCGTGCGGATAGACGATCGTCACGTCGAGCAACGCCTCGAACTGCTCGCCCATCGCCGCCAGCGCGATGCCGAGGCCGCCGATCTTCGGCTTCAGCAGGTGGCGGTACGGGCTTTGCTGCGCGGCCTGCTTGGCCGGCGTGAAGCGCGTGCCTTCGACGAAGTTGATGACCGTGGTCGGGATCAGCTTGAACTTCTCGCACGCCTGGCGCGTGGTTTTCAGGTCGTCCTTCTGCGCGCCGCTGCCCTTGCCGCGCTTCATGAACGGGAAGTCCAGCGCCCACCAGGCCAGGCCGATCACCGGCACCCAGATCAGCTCCTGCTTGAGGAAGAACTTGAGGAACGGGATGCGGCCGTGGAAGATGCGCTGCAGCACCAGGATGTCGACCCAGCTCTGGTGGTTGCTCGACACCAGGTACCAGCCGCGGGCATGCAGGTCCTGCACGCCCTGCACGTCCCAGCCGTTCGGGTTGACCGCGGCGATCCATGCGTTGTTGTTGCCGACCCAGCGCGAGGCCAGGCCGTTCATCAGGCGGTCGCAGACGCGGCGCACCGGCTTGAACGGCAGCAGCAGCTTGGCCAGCGCCGGCGGCACCAGGCTGAGCGAGATGACGGTGGTGTTCAGGCCCAGGATCGTGGCGGTGATCACGCCGCGCAGGGCGGCAGGCAGTCGGCTGAGCATCGGCGGGTGGCGCGTCGCAACGGTGGCGCATTGTGCGGTCGGCACCCGCGCCGGCCGCTTGCGCGGGCTCAAGGCACCAGCTGGGCGCCTTGTGCGGCGAGCAGCTGGCGCAGCGCCGAGCGGTGGCAGTGCGCTTCGTCCTCGCAGTAGCAGCCGACCGAGAAGTTCGTCTGCCACGACCGCAGCGCGAGCAGCGCGATCGCATGCGCATGCTCGGGCTCGGCCATCTCCGCGCGGTAGCGCCGGAAGAAGGCCTGCCACTGCGCCGGCGTTTCGGCCTGCTGGCCGAGCTTCATCGTCTCGACGCTCGGCGCGAGGTTCGGGAACCACAGGTCGTACCAGTTGCGCGACGCGAATTCGGTCTTCGGCACGCCGCGCGGCGGCCGCCGCACCGTGCCCAGGCGCGGGCCTTCGTCGCCGGCACGCGCGCTGCCGAGCCGGACGATGCGCACGGCCATCAGCCGCTCCTGCCGGCGCCGCGGCGGGCGGCTCGGATGAAGTCCGGCGGTGTCGGATGCATGGCCTGCCACAGCTCGTCGACGTCGCGTGCAGTGTGCCTCAATGCTCGATGGGCGCGTCATGCGCCGTCGATCTGCACCAGCTTGCGCCGCGCGGCAGCGCCGCTGCGGATGCTCACCGACGACTTCGCGCAGCCGAAGTGCCGCGCCACCAGCGTGATCAGCTCCTGGTTCGCCTTGCCCTCGACCGGTGCGGACTTCAGCTGCGCGAGCCAGCTGCCGTCGTCGGCCCGGGTCAGCTGGCTCACGCGCGCGCCCGGCTTGACCTTGACATCGATCAGCTGGCGGCCTGAGGCCGTGGCGGACTGCACGTTCTTGCGCATCGCGGGGGTGCCTGTTGTGGCCGATTGCTACGCGCCGCGCCGGCGGCATCGGCGGCCGCGCACGCAGGGCATGCGATCCGCTGGGCGCTGTTCGCCGGGCTCACCTTTGCTTACAGCCCGACGCACGCTGCTGGCTAGAGTCGCGCCGCAGCTCGAGGCGGGCTGCGCAGCCATGGACGGTCGATGAAACATCTGCAAGTTTTCCTGCTGGCGGCGGCCCTGCTGCCGGCGTTGGCGCTGGCCCAGGCCGGTGCAAGCTCGGCGCAGGGCAGCGGCGCGGCGGCGAGTGTGCCCGCGAACGCCCCCGGGCTGCGGCCGCACCCGGCCAAACGAGCGTTCCCGCAGCTGAACCTGTCCGAGCGGCGCAGCCAGGGGCAGCGTGCCATCGACCGCCTCGGCGACCGGCTGCCCGAAGTTGCCGACTGGTACGGCAAGTCGGCCGACGAACTGCGCAGCCTGCTGCTGCGCGACCGGCGCCTGAAGATCGACCAGCGCGGCCGCCTGCTGGTGGAGGAGGAACTCGACGCACCGCTGGTGGATGCGCCGTCGCGCGCCGGCACCCCGCCGAAGCAGAACGCGCCGGGCCTGAGCGAGGCCTCGGGCTCGCTGACCGGCACGCTGGCGCCGCTGGACCAGACCTTTGCGCTGCACAGCCGTGCCGGTGCCGCGCGCACGATCTACATCAACTTCCGTGGCGCGCAGCTCGGCGGCACGGCCTGGAACGGCAGCGGCGGGGCGCTGAACGCGCTGCCCTTCGACCTGGACGGCATGCCGAATTCGTTCAGCGCCGCCGAACTGGAGCGCATCCAGTACATCTGGCAGCGGGTCGCCGAGGACTTCGCGCCGTTCGACGTCGACGTCACGACCGAGCCGCCGCCGGCCGACAGGCTGACGCGCAGCGGCGCGTCGGACAGCGTGTTCGGCACCACCGTGCTGGTGACCAGCCGCTCCGGCGTCTACAGCTGCAGCTGCGGCGGCGTGGCCTACATCGGCATCTTCGATGACACCAGCGACTACTACAAGCCGGCGCTGGTGTTCTACGACGCGCTCGGCAGCGGCAACGAACGCTACGTGGCCGAGGCGGTATCGCACGAAGCCGGCCACAACATGGGGCTGCAGCACGACGGCTACTCCGGCGGCAGCTACTACGGCGGGCATGGCAGCGGTGACACCGGCTGGGCGCCGATCATGGGCGTCGGCTACTACCAGCCGCTGGTGCAGTGGAGCAGGGGCGAGTACGCGACCGCGAACAACGTGCAGGACGACTACGCGGTGATGGCCACCAACGGCCTGCCGCTGCGCAACGACGACCACGGCAACAGCGCCGGCACGGCGACGCGGATCGCCGGCGACGTGTCGGGCGGCATCGCCACGCTGAGCGCCGAAGGCGTGGTCGAGCGCCCGAGCGACGTCGACTGGTTCAGCTTCGCGAGCAGCGCCGGCACGATGTCGTTCAACGTCGCGCCGGCGGCGCGTTCGGCCAACCTGGACGTGCTGGTCGAGTTGCGCGATGGTGCCGGCAACCTGCTGGCCAGCGCCAACCCGGGCGAGGCGCTGCCGGCGTCGGTCAGCTACACGGCGCCGCTGGCCGGCACCTACTACCTGTCGGTGCAGGGCGTCGGCAAGGGCGACCCGGCCAACGGCGGCTACAGCGACTACGGCAGCGTCGGCCAGTACGCGGTGTCGGGCAGCGTGCCGGCGGCGGCGGGCCAGCCGCCGGTGGCGGCGGCCAGCGCCAGCCCGAGCAGCGGCACGGTGCCGCTGACGGTGGCCTTCTCGGGCAACGGTTCGTCCGACCCCGACGGCAGCATCGTCGCCTACGAATGGACCTTCGGCGACGGCGCGGTGGCCGCCGGCAGCGCGGCCAGCCATGTCTACACGACGGCCGGCAGCTACACCGCGACGTTGAAGGTCACCGACAACAGCGGCATGAGCGCGACGCGCAGCGTCGTCATCAGCGCGCAGCCGGTGGCGGTGACGCCGCGCATGGGCGTGGCCGACATCGCGATGGGCCTGTCGGTCAACCGCAACGGCAGTGCGCAGGCCAGCGCCGCGGTGACGGTGCGCGATGCCAGCGGCGCGGTGGTGCCGGGGGCACGGGTCAGCGGCCGCTGGAGCGGCCTGGTCACGGGCAACGTCAGCGCGACCACCGGCAGCAACGGGCTGGCGACGCTGCAGTCGCCGCGCTCGCGCGCGCGCGGCACCTTCGTCTTCACCGTCACCGGCATCACGCTGTCGGGCTACACCTACCAGTCGAGCCTGAACGCCGAGAGCTCGGACTCGATCACGCGTTGACCCCCAGGCCGCCCGGCGTCAGTGCGCCGGGCGGCCCAGCGCCGCGAAGTGCACGATCCACTCGGCTGACGCGTCGGCCGCGACCAGCGCGCTCGCCTCGTCGTCGTGGAAGGCGCCGACCGCGCAGGCGCCCAGCCCGCGCGCCTCGGCCTGCAGGTAGATGCGCTCGCCGATGCAGCCCGCGTGCAGCAGCGCGTGGCGGTAGGCGCGCGCC
>DAORHX010000168.1:0-7877 GCA_035438245.1 Rubrivivax sp. | reverse complement strand
CGGCCGGGGCGGGGGCCGGCGCAGCCGCGGCGGGTGCAGCCGCGGCCTGCGCGCTGTCGAGCATCAACAACAGGCTGCCTTCGCTGACCTTGTCGCCGAGCTTGATCTTCATCTCCTTGATCACGCCGGCATGCGACGACGGGATCTCCATCGAGGCCTTGTCGCTCTCCACCGTGACCAGCGACTGCTCGGCCTTGACGGTGTCACCCGCCTTGACCAGCAGTTCGATCACCTCGACTTCCTTGAAGTCGCCGATGTCCGGGACCTTGACTTCCACCAGGGCCATGTTCGTGTCTCCTTGTTGTTGTCTTCAGGCGTGCAGCGGGTTCGCGCTGTCGGCGTCGATCTTGTACTTCTTGATCGCCTCGGCCACCTTGGCCGCCGGCAGCGCGCCGTCTTCGGCCAGCGCCTTCAATGCGGCCACCACGATGTAGTGGCGGTTGACCTCGAAGTGCTCGCGCAGCTTGCTGCGGAAGTCGCTGCGGCCGAAGCCGTCGGTGCCGAGCACGCGGTAGCTGCGGCCCTTGGGGACGAAGGCGCGGATCTGATCGACATAGCTCTTGATGTAGTCGGTGGACGCCACCACCGGCCCGTCGTGCGCCTGCAGCTGCTGCGTGACGAAGGGCACGCGCGGCTCCTTGCTCGTCGGGTGCAGCAGGTTCCAGCGTTCGCAGTCCTGGCCGTCGCGCGCCAGTTCGTTGAAGCTCGGGCAGCTCCAGACGTTGGCCGCCACGCCCCAGTCGCTGGCCAGCAGCTGGCGCGCGGCCATCGACTCGCGCAGGATCGTGCCGCTGCCCAGCAGGTTGACGTGCGGCATCTTCTTGTCGCCGCTGCCCTGCTCGAGCAGGTACATGCCCTTGATGATCTGCTCTTCGGTACCGGCCACGAGGCCGGGCATGGCGTAGTTCTCGTTGAGCAGCGTGATGTAGAAGTAGACGTTGTCCTGCTTCTCGACCATGCGCTTCAGGCCATGGTGCAGGATCACCGCCACTTCGTGCGCGAAGCTCGGGTCGTAGCTGACGCAGTTGGGGATGGTGCCGGCCAGCACGTGGCTGTGGCCGTCCTCGTGCTGCAGGCCCTCGCCGTTGAGCGTGGTGCGCCCCGAGGTGCCGCCGAGGATGAAGCCGCGCGCCTGCATGTCGCCGGCGGCCCAGGCCAGGTCGCCGAAGCGCTGGAAGCCGAACATCGAGTAGTAGACGTAGAACGGCACCATGATGCGGTTGTTGGTGCTGTAGCTGGTGGCCGCGGCGATCCAGCTGGCCATGCCGCCGGCTTCGTTGATGCCCTCCTGCAGGATCTGGCCGGCCTTGTCCTCGCGGTAGTACATCACCTGGTCCTTGTCGACCGGGGTGTACTTCTGGCCCGCGGGGTTGTAGATGCCGATCTGGCGGAACAGCCCCTCCATGCCGAAGGTGCGCGCCTCGTCGACCAGGATCGGCACCAGGCGCGGGCCCAGCGCCTTGTCGCGCAGCAGCAGCGTCAGGAAGCGCACGTAGGCCTGCGTGGTGCTGATCTCGCGGCCCTCGACGGTGGCCTCGAGCACCGGCTTGAAGGTCTCCAGCGAAGGCACGGTGAAGTGCTCGTCGGCCTTGGTGCGGCGGTGCGGCAGGTAGCCGCCCAGCGCCTTGCGACGCTCGTGCAGGTATTTCATCTCCGGCGTGTCGTCGGCCGGCTTGTAGAACGGGATCTTCGGCAGCTCGCTGTCGGGGATCGGGATGTTGAAGCGGTCGCGCATGTAGCGGATGTCGTCGTCGGACAGCTTCTTGGTCTGGTGCGCGGTGTTCTTGCCCTCGCCGGCGCCGCCCATGCCGTAGCCCTTGACGGTCTTGATCAGCAGCACGGTGGGCTCGCCCGCGTGATTGTTGGCCATGTGGAAGGCGGCGTAGACCTTGCCCGCGTCGTGCCCGCCGCGGCGCAGCGCCCAGATGTCGTCGTCGCTCATCTTGGCCACCATCTCCAGCGTGCGCGGATCGCGGCCGAAGAAGTGCTGGCGCACGTAGGCGCCGTCGTTGGCCTTGAAGCCCTGGTAGTCGCCGTCCAGCGTGTCCATCATGATCTTGCGCAGCGCGCCGTCCTTGTCGCGCGCCAGCAGCGGGTCCCAGTTGCTGCCCCACAGCAGCTTGATGACGTTCCAGCCGGCGCCGCGGAAGGTGCCTTCGAGCTCCTGCACGATCTTGCCGTTGCCGCGCACCGGGCCGTCCAGCCGCTGCAGGTTGCAGTTGATGACGAACACCAGGTTGTCCAGCTTCTCGCGCGAGGCCAGGCCGATCGCGCCCAGGCTCTCGGGCTCGTCCATCTCGCCATCGCCGAGGAACACCCAGACCTTGCGCTTGGCGGTGTCGGCGATGCCGCGCGCGTGCAGGTACTTCAGGAAGCGCGCCTGGTAGATCGCCATCAGCGGCCCCAGGCCCATCGACACCGTCGGAAACTGCCAGAACTCGGGCATCAGCTTCGGGTGCGGGTAGCTCGACAGCCCCTTGCCCGCCACTTCCTGGCGGAAGTTGAGCATCTGCTCCTCGGTGATGCGCCCTTCCATGAAGGCCCGCGCGTAGATGCCGGGCGCGCTGTGCCCCTGGATGTACAGCAGATCGCCACCGTGGGTCTCGCTCTCGGCGTGCCAGAAGTGGTTGAAGCCGGCAGCCAGCATGTGCGCCAGCGACGCGAACGAGCTGATGTGCCCGCCGAGGTCACCGCCGTCGGCCGGGTCGAGCCGATTCGCCTTGACCACCATCGCCATCGCGTTCCAGCGCATGTAGGCGCGCAGCCGGCCTTCGAGCTCGAGGTTGCCGGGGCTGCGCTCCTCGTCCTCGGGCTCGATGGTGTTGACGTAGCCGGTCGTCGCCGAGAACGGCATGTCGATACCGCGCTGGCGCGCCTCCTCGATCAGCTGTTCGAGCAGGTAGTGCGCGCGCTCACCGCCTTCGGTCTGGATCACCGCCGCCAGCGCGTCCAGCCATTCGCGGGTTTCCTGCGCGTCGACGTCGTTGGCGGCAGCGGCTCGGGAGGGATCGGGAAGCGCGGACATGGGTGTCTCCTGTCTTGTGTTGAACGGACATTCTTGCAGTTGCCATCAGTGTCGCATACCCCGCGGCAAATTCCAAATAGTAGTTTCTCATTCCATATTGCGAAGTCGACTGGACGCAAGAGCAGCCCCCGCTGCCGATAATCCGTGCATGCCCTCCACGCCCGCCACCGTCCCCGCGCCGACCTCGGCATGGCAGCGCACGCGCCGCTGGCTCGGGCGCTGGTGGGTCCACCAACCGGCGGCGCGGCAGGACCGCTTCGTCACGCTGGCGCCGCTGGCATCTGTGCTGTTGTTCCTGGCGGCGATCATTTCCGCCTTCTGGTACCTGCGCAACGAGGAGTTCGAGCGCGAGACCGAGTCGCTCAAGCGCGACGTCGAGATCGTGCAGCAGCAGCTGCGGCTGCACCTGATCGAGAACCAGGAACAGCTGATGCGCATGGCCAGCGAGCTGATCAAGCGCGAGACGGACCTCGACGACTTCATCGGCCAGGCGCAGCGCTTCGTGCGCGAACGGTCCGCCGTCACGCAACTCGCCTGGCTGGACAGCCAGCGCAAGCGCAAGGCCGGCCGCTGGACGACGCTGTTCCGCGAGGAGAGCTCGCCGGCCGAGAACGCGGCCGACCCGTCGCTGCCGAACGCCGACAAGCGCAATCCACCGGAGCTGGCGTTCGCGCAGGCGCGGGACCTGCGCCAGCCGGTGTATTCGACCACCTTCGTCGACAACACCGGAGTGACCGTGATCCAGATGCACGTGCCGCTGGTCGCGCGCAACACCTTTGCCGGCAGCCTGATGGTCGAGTACTCGGTCGAGGCCCTGCTGCGCCGCTTCGTGCCGCCGGACATTGCCCGCCGGCACACGATGAGCATCGTCGACGAGCGCCAGCAGCTGCTGGCCAGCACGGTCATGCCGCTGCCCGGCCAGCAGGCGGGCCAGCGCCAGCCGATCGTCGTCGAGCTGCCGCTGGCGCCCACCGTCAACGGCCTGCTGCTGCGCGGCCAGGGCTACCGCACGTCGATCGGCCTGATCAGCAACACGCTGTTCTGGATGGTGGTCGCGCTGTCCGGGCTGACGGTGTGGATGCTGCTCGGCAGCTGGCGCCACCTGCGCCGACGCACGCAGATCCAGTCGGCGCTGGTGCAGGAGACGAACTTCCGCCGCGCGATGGAGAACTCGATGCTCACCGGCATGCGCGCGATGGACCTCGAAGGCCGCATCACCTACGTCAACGCCGCATTCTGCGCGATGACCGGGTTCTCGGAGAACTCGCTGGTCGGCCGCGCACCGCCGTTCCCGTACTGGCCGCAGGACCGCGTCGACGAAATGGACCGGCTGCTGCAGCAGGAACTGAGCGGACGCAGCCCGGCCGGCGGCATCGAGGTGCGCGTGATGCGCAAGGACGGCTCGCTGTTCGACGCCCGCATGTACGTCTCGCCGCTGATCGACCCGCGCGGCCAGCAGACCGGCTGGATGACGTCGATGACCAACATCACCGAGGCCAAGCGCATCCGCGACCAGCTGTCGGCGTCGCACGAGCGCTTCACCACCGTGCTCGAAGGACTCGACGCGTCGGTGTCGGTGCTGTCGGTGCCGCAGGGCGAGCTGCTGTTCGCCAACCGTTCGTACCGGCTGTGGTTCGGCGCCGACGCCGGCGGCCATGCACTGCTCACCGGCAACCTGGACAACAACCTCGCCTTCGGGCCCGACGCCGAGGACCTGGTCGACGACCTGTCCGGGTTGCCCACGCAGGAACTGACCGAGACCGGCTCGAACCCGCGCGAAGTCTTCGTCGCGCCGCTGCAGAAATGGTTCGACGTGCGCGCCCGCTACCTGCAATGGACCGACGGCCGGCTCGCGCAGATGCTCATCGCCACCGACATCACCGCGCGGCTGCGCGCCGAGGAACAGGCGGCGCAGCAGGCCGACCGCGCGCAGGTGACGAGCCGGCTGGTGACGATGGGCGAGATGGCCTCGTCGGTGGCGCACGAGCTGAACCAGCCGCTGACGGCGATCACCAACTACTGCAACGGCATGGTCTCGCGCGTCGATGGCGATTCGATCGACAAGGCCGACCTGCTGGCCGCGCTGCGCAAGACGGCGCGCCAGGCCGAGCGTGCCGGGCAGATCATCCGCCGCATCCGCGCCTTCGTGAAGAAGAGCGAGCCGCAGCGCCAGAGCGCGCAAGCACGGCAGATCGTCGAGGACGCGGTCGAGCTCGCCGGCATCGAGCTGCGCCGGCGCAACGTCGCCATCCGCACCTACGTCGCGCAGCGGCTGCCGCCGCTGGTGGTGGACCCGATCCTCATCGAGCAGGTGCTGATGAACCTGCTGAAGAACGCGGCCGAGGCCATCGACAGCGCGCAGCTGACGTCGTCGCGACGCAGCATCGAATTGCGGGTCGTGCCGCGCCACACGCCCGACGAAGGCGCCGTCATCGAGTTCAGCGTCACCGACAGCGGACCGGGGCTGAAGGACGAGGTCATCCAGCGCTTGTACGAGGCCTTCTTCTCGACCAAGGCCGAGGGCCTGGGCATCGGCCTGTCGCTGTGCCGCAGCATCGTCGAGTCGCACCGCGGCCGGATGCGGGCGCAGAACCTCTACAATGGCGACACCGTCTGCGGCTGCCGTTTTGCCTTCACGCTGCCGGTCGAAGTGCCGGTCCGCGGCGAGGTCGCGAATGCGCCGGCCGACGCGCAGCGCGATCCCAACCCGAACATCACCGTGGCGTCCTGATGAGCTTGATTCCCAAGAAGGGTACCGTCTATGTCGTCGACGACGACGAGGCCGTGCGAGATTCGCTGCAATGGCTGCTCGAGGGCAAGGACTACCGCGTCAAATGCTTCGACTCGTCGGAGTCGTTCCTGTCGCGCTTCGACCCGCGCGAGGTGGCCTGCCTGATCGCCGACATCCGCATGGACGGCATGAGCGGGCTGGAACTGCAGGACCGGCTGCTCGAACGCAAGAGCCCGCTGCCGGTGGTCTTCATCACCGGTCACGGCGACGTGCCGATGGCCGTCAGCACGATGAAGAAGGGGGCGATGGACTTCATCGAGAAGCCCTTCAAGGAAGAAGAGCTGCTCGGCCTGGTCGAACGCATGCTCGACCAGGCGCGCAACGCCTTCAGCCAGCACCAGGAGCAGGCCAGCCGGGATGCGCTGCTGTCCCGCCTGACGACGCGTGAAGCGCAGGTGCTCGAGCGCATCGTCGCCGGCCGGCTGAACAAGCAGATCGCCGACGACCTGGGCATCAGCATCAAGACGGTCGAGGCGCACCGCGCCAACATCATGGAAAAGCTGAACGCGAACACGGTCGCCGACCTGCTGAAGATCGCGCTCGGCGCGCAGAGCAAGGCCTGAAGCGCCGTCCGCCCCCACCGAGGCCGCTGCTCCGAGCGGCCTTCTTTTTGGAGTCCCGCATGACAGCTCGAATCATCGACGGCAAGGCGCTGGCCGCCGAGGTGCGTGCCGAGGTCGCGCAGCGCGTGACCCGGCTGCGCGCGCGCGGCGTGCAGCCGACGCTGGCCGTGATCCTGGTCGGCGACAACATGGCCTCGCAGACCTACGTACGCCACAAGGGCAGCGATTGCGAGAGCGTCGGCATGCGCTTCGTGCTCGACCGCTTTCCCGCCGACCTGACGGAGGCCGCCCTGCTGGCGCGCATCGCCGCGCTGAATGCCGACACCTCGGTGCACGGCATGCTGGTGCAGTTGCCGCTGCCGAAGCACATCGACACGAACAAGGTCATCGCCGCGATCTCGCCGGCCAAGGACGCCGACGGCTTCCACGTGCACAGTGCCGGCGCGCTGATGATCGGCCTGCCCGGCTTCAGGCCATGCACGCCCTACGGCTGCATGCGCATGCTGCAATCGGCGGGCATCGACCCCAGGGCCAAGCACGCGGTCGTGGTCGGTCGCAGCAACATCGTCGGCAAGCCGATGGCGCTGCTGCTGCTGCAGGCCAACGCGACCGTCACCGTCTGTCACAGCGCGACGCCGGACCTGGGTGCCCTGACGCGCCAGGCCGACATCCTGGTGGCCGCCGTCGGGCGCCGCGACACGATCACCGCGGACATGGTCAAGCCCGGCGCTGCGGTCATCGACGTCGGCATGAACCAGAACGACGCCGGCAAGCTGTGCGGCGATGTCGACTTCGCTGCGGTGCGCGAGGTGGCCGGCTGGATCACGCCGGTGCCGGGTGGCGTCGGGCCGATGACGCGGGCGATGCTGCTGGTCAACACCGTCGAGGCGGCCGAGCGCGCGACCGCCTGAGCTGGCGCCGAGCGCCCAGTTTTTCACGCATCGGCGCCGCCGCTGCCGGCCACGCCTGCTGCGACGGCCCGCACTGCAGTACCGTGCGCCATTTCCCAGCCACGAGACGAGCATGCAAGCTGCACCGCGAGCGCCGGCCGTACTGCGGCGGCTGACGGCCTTGACGACGGCCCTCACGCTGGCGGGCCTCGTGCTGCCGGCCGGCGCGCAGTACAAGGTGGTCGAGCCGGATGGCCGCGTCACCTATACCGACCGGCCGAGCGCCGATGCGGCGGCGCGCGTCAGCAAGCTGCAACGCAGCGGCGTCATCGAAACCGCGGCGCCCGATGCGCTGCCGATCGCGCTGCGCCAGGCCGCCACGCGCTACCCGGTCACGCTGTACAGCGCCGCCGACTGCCCGCCGTGCGCGGCCGGCCGGCAGCTGCTGCAGCAGCGCGGCGTGCCGTTCACCGAGAAACTGATCGTCACCGAGGACGATGCTGCCGCGCTGGAACGCTCGCTCGGCTCGCGCACCGTGCCGTCGCTGACCATCGGCACGCAGGCGCTGCGCGGGCTGTCGGAATCCGAGTGGGCGGCCTATCTCGACG
>DAORHX010000167.1:0-7895 GCA_035438245.1 Rubrivivax sp. | reverse complement strand
CGCACACGCTGTACGTGCTGGACGAGCCGACGGTGGGCCTGCACATGGCCGACGTGGAAAAGCTGATCCGCGTGCTGCACCGGCTGGCCGACGGCGGCCACAGCGTGGTGGTCATCGAACACGACCTGGACGTCATCGCCGAGGCCGACTGGGTCATCGACCTGGGGCCCGAAGGTGGCAGCGGCGGCGGCCGCGTGGTGATGTGCGGCACGCCGGAGCAGGTGGTGGCGGCCGGCACGCACACCGGCGTCGCCTTGGCGCCGGTGCTGTCGCGGAGCTGAAGCGCTTCAGCCGTCGGCCCGGGGCGGCACGGCGCCCGTCGGCCCCGCCGGCAGGTCCGCGGCGACGTGCGGGCCGTACATCAGCTGCATCGCGCGCGATTGCAGTTGCACGGCATCGTCGTGGTCGCCGCAGCGGTCGAGCACGTCGCTGATGCGCAGCAGCACCTTGATCTCCCATTGCGGATCGCTGACGCGGCCGGCCAGCACGGCGGCTTCGAAGACCCAGTCGCGCGTGCGTTCCAGCGCTGCCTGGCTCAGGCCCGGGTCGTCGCCGCCATCGAGCTCGGCCGCCGCGCAACAGGTTTCGGCGAGCAGGCACAGGATCTCCACCGCCTGGTCCATCGCGCCGATCATGCGCGCCCAGCCGAGCGCACGCTCGAGGCAGGTCTCGGCGGGGCCCAGCGCCTGCAGCGCGCGATAGCAGCGCGCCATCTGCGCCAACGCCAGGCTCATCTCCAGCGGCTGCTTGTAGCGTTCGGCGAGGTCCAGCGCCGCGGCGGCCTCGCGCAACGCGCTGCGTGCCGCGGTGTGCAATATCGCCTGCGCCTCGGGCATCGGGGCCCGGGACTGGGCGGCATCGGCTTCGCTGCGGGTCATTGCGGGGTCCTTGGATCGGCCGGATCGATGCGCTGCATGCTATGCGCGCGGCCGGCGCGGCACGTCCCCCTGCTCGGGGGGAGATCGTGCCGCCGGCAGGTAACGCCACGGCGGCGCGTGCCGCCGGCGTGAGCTGCGTCACGCCGCTCGCCTGGAGGAAACCACCAGCAACCGCGCGCGGAGTCGGGCACGACAATCGCCGCTTCCCGAGCCACCCCATCCGGAGACGTGTCCATGGCCCACCTCAAGTTCCTTGCCTTGCCCGTGCTCACCGTCGCGGCCCTGGCCGCCGCCGGTACGGCGTCGGCGCAGATCGTGCTGACCGCGTCGACCTGGTTGTCGCCGACGCACACCTTGACCGAAACGCAGAAGGAATGGTGCGGCCTGCTCGAGCAGAAGACCTCCGGCAAGGCCAAGTGCAACCTCCTGCCGCGCGCCGTGTCGGCGCCGCCGGGCACCTTCGATGCGGTGCGCAACGGCCTGGCCGACCTGTCGTACACGGTGCAGGGCTACACGCCGGGGCGCTTCGCGACGACGCAGATCGCCGAGTTCCCGTTCCTCGGCGATTCGGCCGAGGCCGCGTCGGTGGCCTTCCAGCGCGTCTACGTGAAGACGCCGGCGATGCAGGACGAGCACAAGGGCGTGAAGGTGCTGGCGGTGTTCACGCACGGCCCAGGCATCGTCTTCAACACCAAGCGGCCGATCACCAACCTGGCCGACCTGCAGGGCCTGAAGTTCCGCATCGGCGGCGGCATGGTCAACGAGATCAGCAAGGCGCTGGGCATGAACGTGACGCTGAAGCCCGCGCCCGAGAGCTATGAACTGCTGTCCACCGGCGTCATGGACGGCACGCTGTTCCCGGCCGAATCGGTGGAAAGCTTCAAGATCGACAAGGTCATCAGGTACTCGACCACCTTTCCCGGCGGCCTGTACAACACCGCCTTCGTCTTCATGATGAACCAGGCCAAGTACGACAGCCTGCCGCCCGACGTGAAGAAGGTGGTCGACGAGATGTCCGGCGAATTCGCCGCGCGCATGATGGGCCGCAACTGGGACAAGTTCGACCGCCGCGCGCTGGCCTTCATGCAGGCCGCCGGCGTGCAGACCAACAAGGCCGACGCGGCCTTCGTCAAGGCGGTGACCGAGAAGACCGACCCGCTGGTCGACTCGTGGGCCAAGGCCGCCGAGGCCAAGGGCATGAAGGACCCGAAGAAGGCGCTGGCCGACTTCCGCGCGGAGATCAAGAAGCTCTGAGCAGGCAACCCAGGCCAGCGTCGTGAGGACCTTCCTCGAAAGGCTCTGCAGCGCGCTGTCCGCCACGGCGCTGTTCGCCATCATGGCGCTGACGCTGGTCGACGTCGTGTCGCGCAAGCTGCTGGCCGGCTCGGTGCCGGGCTCGCTGGAAGTGACCGAGCTGCTGCTCGTCGTCGTCATCTTCGCCGGCCTGCCGCTGGTGTCGCTGCACGGCGAGCACGTGGTCTTCGATTCGCTGGACCCGCTGCTGCCGCGCGCGGTGCGGCGCGTGCAGGACCTGGCCGTCGACCTGTTCTGCGCCGGCGGGCTGGCGGTGATCGGCTGGGTGATGTGGGACAAGGCCGCCCAGATGCTGGAGTACGGCGACAGGACGCAGCAGCTGGGCCTGACGCTCGGCTGGTTCGTCTACCTGATGAGCGTGCTGCTGTTCATCACCGCTGCGGTGCACCTGCTGCTGCTCGTGACGCCGGTGGCGCACCACCACATCGGCGTCGACGAAGGCGGCGCGGCATGACCGACGCGCTGCTCGGCTTCGGCGCGATCTTCCTGCTCGCGCTGCTGCGCGTGCCGCTGGCCTTCGCGATGGGCTTCGTCGGTTATGTCGGCCTGGGGCTGCTGCGCGGCTGGCCGGCGACCGCCGCCAGCGCCGCGCAGGTGGTCTACGACAGCGGCTTCGCGTACACGCTGAGCGTGGTGCCGCTGTTCATCCTGATGGGCAACTTCGTCGCCCGCGCCGGGCTGGCGACCGAGCTGTTCCGCGCCGCATTCACGCTGATCGGCCACGTGCGCGGCGGCCTCGCGCACGCGACGATCCTGGCCTGCGCCGGTTTCGGCGCGATCTGCGGCTCGTCGATCGCCACCGCGGCGACGATGGCCAAGGTGGCCTATCCGGCGATGCAGCGCCACGGCTATTCGGCCTATCTGTCCACCGGCGTCATCGCCGCCGGCGGCACGCTGGGCATCATGATCCCGCCGTCGACGATCATGGTGATCTACGGCATCGTCACCGAGACCAGCATCGGCAAGCTGTTCGCCGCCGGCGTGCTGCCGGGCCTGATGTGCGCGGCGCTGATGATGGGCGGCGTCAGCTGGATCACCTGGCGCGACCCGTCGGCCGGGCCGGCCGCCGAGCGCGCGACCTGGTCCCAGCGCGGCCAGGCGCTGGCGCGCATCTGGGGCGTGGCGCTGCTCGTCGTCGTCGTGCTCGGCGGCATCTACGGCGGCTGGTTCACGGCCACCGAGGGCGCCGGCGTCGGCGCGGCCGGCGCCTTCTTCTTCGCGCTGGCGCGCCGCACGCTGAGCTGGAAGGTGCTGTACGGGGTGCTGGCGGAAAGCGTGCGCACCACGGCGATGCTGTTCGCCATCCTGATCGCGGCGACGCTGTTCTCGAGCTTCGTCAACTTCACGACCATGCCGTCGGACCTGAAGGAATGGATCCTGCACCTCGGGCTGTCGCCGCTGATGGTGGTCGGCGCGATGATGCTGATCTACGTGCTGCTCGGCACCATCATGGAAGAGCTGTCGATGGTGCTGCTGACGATCCCGGTGTTCTTCCCGATCGTCACTGGCCTGGGCTTCGACCCGGTGTGGTTCGGCGTGCTGATCGTGCTGGTGGTGCAGATCGGCCTGATCAGCCCGCCGGTGGGCATGAACCTGTTCGTGCTGAACGCACTGCTGAAGGACGTGACGCTGGCGCAGATCTTCCGCGGCGTCTGGCTGTTCGTCGCGGTGCTGGTGGTGGCGCTCGCGCTGTGCCTGGAGTTCGAGTGGCTGGCGCTGTGGTTGCCCGGCTTCATGAGGTGACGCCGGCGCGCGCCGCACGGTTGGCCGCACGACGGACGCGCCAGGCATCCCACACCCGCCAGCCGAGCAGCAGTGCGACGACGACGGCGTAGACGCCGACCTCGGCGAAGTCGTTCTTCGCGCTGCGCATCCAGAAGAAGTGCAGCAGCCCCAGCGGCGCGATCGCGTACACGAGGCGGTGCAGTCTTCGCCAGCGTGCAGCGCCGAGCCACTTGATCGCGCGGTTGAACGAGGTCGCGGCCAGCGGCAGCATCAGCAGCAGCCCGAGCGTGCCGACCAGCACGAACGGCCGCTTCGGGATGTCGCGCACGATGTCGGCCGGCACGAAGCCCATGTCCAGCCAGGCGTAGCAGAGGAAGTGCAGCACGACGTAGAAGAACGCATACAGCCCGAGCATGCGCCGCAGGCGCGCCAGCGCGGTCCAGCCGGTCCACTGCCGCAGCGGCGTCACGGCCAGCGTCAGGCACAGGAAGCGCAGCACCCAGTCGCCGGTGCCGCGCGTCAATGCCTCGGCCGGGTTCGGCCCCAGCGTGTTCGACCATGCACCATGCAGCAGCGACGCGAACGGGCCGAGCGCCAGCAGGAACAGCAGCGGCTTGGTCGCGCGGTGCGCGAGCAGCGCGTTCATGCCCCGCGCGCGCGGCGCCGTCACGGCTCAGTAGAACCTGGCGAGGTCCATGCCGGCATACAGCTGGCCGACCTGTGCCTCGTAGCCGTTGAACATCAGTGTCGGCCGCTTCTTCGCGAACAGCCCGTCCTCGCCGATGCGGCGTTCGCTGGCCTGGCTCCAGCGCGGGTGGTCGACCTTCGGGTTGACGTTCGAATAGAAGCCGTACTCGCGCGGTGCGGCGTCTTCCCAGCTGGTCCGCGGCTGCTTGTCGACGAAGCGGATGCGCTGGATCGACTTGGCCGACTTGAAGCCGTACTTCCACGGCACCACCAGGCGCAGCGGCGCGCCGTTCTGGTTCGGCAGCACTTTGCCGTACAGGCCGAAAGCCAGCAGCGTCAGCGGATGCAGCGCCTCGTCCAGGCGCAGCCCTTCGACATACGGCCAGTCGAGCACCGACGAGCGCAGGCCCGGCATCTGGCTCTTGTCGGCCAGCGTCTCGAACTGCACGAAGCGTGCGTTGCCGGTCGGCTCGACTTTCCTGATCAGCTCGGCCAGCGAATAGCCGACCCACGGGATGACCATCGACCAGCCTTCGACGCAGCGCAGCCGGTAGACGCGCTCTTCCATCGGTGCGAGCTTGAGCAGCGCGTCGATGTCCCAGGTGCCCGGCTTCTTCACCTCGCCCTCGATGGCGACGGTCCAGGGCCGCGTCTTCAGGCCGCCGGCGCGGCGCGCGGGGTCGGACTTGTCGGTGCCGAACTCGTAGAAGTTGTTGTAGCTGGTGACGTCGACGTACGGCGTCGGCTTTTCCATCGTCACCGCCGCGCTGACCACGCTGCGTGCGCCGGGCAACGGCGGCAGCTTGCCCGGCGCGGCGGCCTGCGCGAGCGCGTCACGCGCGACCCAAGAGGTCATCGCGGCGCCGGCGGCCAGCCGCGCGAGGAAGCGGCGACGCTGTGCGTAGACCTGCTGCGGCGTGATGGCGTCGCCGGGGTAGGGGCCGCAACCCCTGTCCTTGATCAGATGCATGGCTCCTCCGCGCAAGCAGCCGGTCGTGCCGACCCGCTGCTACTGTAGCGACGAAGCCCGGATGCCGCGCGCTGCCGTCAGCGCAGCCCCGTCATGTAGTCGGCGAGGGCCTTGATCTCGCGGTCGTTCAGCTTGGCGGCGACGCCGGTCATCTGCAGGCTGTTGGCGCGCGCTCCGGAGCGGAAGGCGATCAGCTGCGCCTCGGCGTATTCGCCGTGCTGGCCGCTGATGCGCGGATACTGCGCCGGGATGCCGGCGCCATTGGGGCTGTGGCAGCCGGCGCAGGCGGCGATCTTGCGGTCGGCGATGCCGCCACGGTAGATGCGCTCGCCGAGCAGCAGGGTGTCCTTGTTGGTGGCGAAGCCCGGCTTGGCGGTTTTCGTGGCATAGAACGCGGCCACGTCGCGCATGTCCTGCTCGCTCAGCGTGGCGGCGAAGCCCTTCATCACGGCGTTGCTGCGCACGCCGGACTTGAAGTCCTGCAACTGCTTGACCAGATATTCCGGGTGCTGCCCTTGCAGGATCGGGTTGGCCGGCAGCCCGCGCGAGCCGTCGAAGGCATGGCAGGCGGCGCAGACCTGGGTCGCGATCGTCTCGCCCTTGGCTGCGTCGGCCTTGGCCGCAGGCTTGGGGTCGGCGGCCAGCGCCGGGACGGCAATAACGAGGGCAAGCAACGGCAGCAGTGGCGACTTCATGTCCTGGCTTCGTCTTGTGAGGATGCAAACCCGTCGATTTTACAATGCCCGATGCCTCCGACCGATCCTGACACGCACAGCGCGGATGCGGCTGCCGCCAAGGCCGCACTGGCCTGGACACACGGCGCGCGCTTCTTCATCACCGCCGCGCAGCTCGAACAGCTGCCTGCCACCGAGCTGCCCGAGATCGCTTTCGTCGGCCGCAGCAATGCCGGCAAGTCGACCGCCATCAATCGCCTGACGCAGCAAAGGCGGCTGGCGTTCGCCTCGCGCACGCCTGGGCGCACGCAGCACATCAACCTGTTCGCCGTGGGCCCGAAGGACGCGCCGGACGCGTTGTTCGCAGACCTGCCGGGATACGGCTATGCGGCCGTCGAGCGCGCCGCCAAACTGCGTTGGCAGCAGGTGATGGCGCAGTACCTGGCGCAGCGCCGCAGCCTGTGCGGCGTCGTGCTGATGGTCGATTCACGCCTCGGCTTGACCGATCTGGACCGTCGACTGCTGCAGTTGCTGGCGCCGCGGCTCGCCGGCGGTGGGGTGCGGCTGCTGGTGCTGCTGACCAAGGCGGACAAGCTCACGCGCAGCGCCGCAGCGCAGGTGCTGCGCGTCACCCGGGAGGTGCTGGCCGAGGACTGCCCCGAGCATGCCGACGTCGGTGTCAGCCTGTTCTCGGCATTGAGCGGGGACGGGGTCGACGGTGCGGCGGTGCAACTGCACGCCTGGGCGCAGCCCGGCGCAGCGCGTCAGACGACGACGTAGCTGCCTTTCAGGTAGGGCAGTGCCATGCGCAGGTGCTCGCGCAGGTGCGGGAACAGGTCCGACGCCGATTCGCTGGCATAGATCGGCCGCACCGCCTGGCGCGTCGGGCTGCCGATGTTGATCAGGCACGCCGCACGGCCGTCGACGTATTCCAGCAGGTCGGTGCCCAACGGCCGCAGCGTCCAGCCTTCGGACGAATGCAACTGGCCGTTGGCGGCGGCGATCAGTTGGCTGGGGGTCGGCACGTCGGCGTCGGGGCGTGTCATGGTGCGTGGTCGCAGTGCTCGTGAGCGATGTCGTGAGCAAAGTTTAGGACCGCTGCCGCGCACGACGATCCCCATGCTTCGGGGGTCGGCCGCGTATCGCGCCGGCGGCGCGTGCGGATCTTCACGCCGCGCCATGCAGGGTCATCGACGTGCACGAAAAAGCCCGCGGGCCACGAGGGCGCGCGGGCTCCGGGTCGCACGCGGCGGGATGCCGCCGCGGGCAGCCAGGGCTTACATGTCCATGCCGCCCATGCCACCCATGCCGCCCATGCCGCCGGGCATGCCGCCGCCCATCGGCGCTTCTTCCTTCGGCGACTCGGCGACCATGGCTTCGGTGGTGAGCATCAGCGAGGCCACCGACGCGGCGTTCTGCAGCGCGGTGCGGGTCACCTTGGTCGGATCCAGGATGCCCATCTCGATCATGTCGCCATAGGTGCCGTTGGCGGCGTTGAAGCCGTGGTTGCCCTTGCCGGCAGCGACCGCGGCGACGACCACGCTCGGCTCGTCACCGGCGTTGGCGACGATGATGCGCATCGGTTCTTCGCAGGCGCGCATCACGATCTTGATGCCGGCGTCCTGGTCGTGGTTGTCGCCCTTGAGC
>DAORHX010000166.1:0-7908 GCA_035438245.1 Rubrivivax sp. | reverse complement strand
CAGCGTGCCTTCGCTGCCCAGCACCAGCCGGTCGGGCGCCGGGCCCGCGCCCGAGGCCGGCAGGCGCCGCGTGGCCAGCACGCCGGCCGGCGTGACCAGGCGCGTGCTTTCGACCAGGTCGTCGATGTGCGTCAGCAGCGTCGCGTAGTGGCCGCCGGCGCGCGTGGCGATCCAGCCGCCCAGCGTGGAGAACTCGAAGCTCTGCGGGAAGTGGCGCAGCGTCACGCCGTGCGGCTTGAGCTGCGCCTCCAGCTCGGGGCCGAGCGCGCCGGCCTGGATGCGCGCGGCGCGGCTGACGCGGTCGAATTCGAGCACGCGGTTCAGCCGCTCCAGGTCGATGGCCAGCGCGCCGGCATGGCGCTCGCCGAGCGCCGGCTCGACGCCGCCGCAGACGCTGGAGCCGCCGCCGAAGGGCAGCACCGCGACGCGCGCCGACGCCGCCCAGTCGAGCAGGTCGACCACGGCCTGCTCGTCGTCCGGGAAGGCGACCCAGTCCACCGCGTCGGGCACACGGCGCAGCCACAGGCGGGCGCAATCGGCAAAACTCTTGCCCAGGCTGTGCGTCAGGCGGTCGTAGCGGCTGGCCGAGCACATCGCCGCCAGGCTGGCGGGTGGCGCGACCCTGGGTGCGGGCAGATCGAAGTCGGCCTCGCGCGGCTCGCGTGCGTCGCACAGCGGCGCCCCGAGGTGGCCGGCCATCGCGCGCAGCCGCTTGGTTTCGGCGGCGCTCAGCACCACGTCGAGCGTGCCCCAGCCCCAGAAGCGCTTGCGCGGGCGGCGCGACAGCGTCGGCGAGGGTGTCTGGTGGGCGGTCATCGTGGCTGCCTCGCGGTCAAGCGGTCACAAGCTGAGGTCGTCGGGCACCGGCACTTCCATGCACAGCAGCACCTGGCAATAACACTTGGCCAGGTTGTCGGTGCGCAGCGAGGCCATGCCGCCGCCGCCCAGCACGTCGTGCAGCAGGAAGTTCATCGCCTGCGTGCCCGGCAGGTCGAAGCGCTCGACGCGGCTCGGCGCGTTGTGCTTGAAGTGTTCGGCCACGCGCTCGGGCGTCAGCCACTGGTGCAGCAGCGGCAGGTATTCGGGCCGGCGCGCGATGATGCCGATGTTGGCCTTGTCGCCCTTGTCGCCGGAGCGGCCGTGCGCCAGCCGCAGCAGCGGCACGCTGCCGAAGCCTTCGCTCGACGGCGTCTTCGGGTAGCGCAGCGCCGGGCCCAAGGCGGCGGCGTCGAAGCCGCCGCCGGTGGGCAGGTCGACCGCGATGCGTTCGTCACCGACTTGCAGCGTCACCGGCAGCTCGGCCTTCGGAATCAGGAACGAGAACAGCCGGATCACCGGCGCCGGCGTTGGCCGCCCGCCGACCAGCCCGGTGGTGCCCGGCGACATCGAGGTGCCGGCGGCGGCGAACTCGCGCGCGAACAGTTCGGCGCTGGCCTTCGATGGCGTCTTGATCGCCATCTTCAGAACAACCTCACGCGAGGCCGGCCGCGCGTGCGCGCCGTACATGTCCTCGGCGCCGATGATTTCGATGCGCTTCTCGCTGAACGGCGGCAGCCCCTGCTCGCCCAGCATGCGTTCCATGCGCTTGAACAGCGCCTCGCCGGTGCGCCGCGCCTTGGCCGCCGCCTGCTCGCCGGCGATGGTCAGGAAGGCCATGTTGCGCAAGCCGTCCATGAAGGTGGCGCTGACCTTGTAGGTGTCGGTCGGGGCGCGGCCGCGGGCGCCGCTGACACGCACGCGGTCGCGGCCCACCTGCTCGAAGCGCACGTCGGTGAAGTCGCAGGCCACGTCGGGCACGTGGTAGGCGCGCGGGTCGCCGATCTCGTAGAGCATCTGCTCGGCCACGGTGGCGGTGCTGACCAGCCCGCCCGAGCCTTCGACCTTGGTGATGACGAAGCTGCCGTCGGCGCGGGCCTCGACGATCGGGAAGCCGATGATGTCCCAGTCGGGCACGCTTTCCCAGTCGGTGAACAGGCCGCCGTTGCATTGCGCACCGCATTCCACCAGGTGGCCGGCCAGCGTGCCCTGTGCCAGCTTGTCGTAGTCGTCGGCGGCCCAGCCGAACTCGTGCACCAGCACGCCCAAGCTCACCGCCGAGTCGACGCAGCGCCCGGTAATCACCACCTCGGCGCCGGCATCCAGCGCGCGCGCGATCGGCAGCGCGCCCAGGTAGGCGTTGATGCTGGCGCAACGCTGCGGGAAAGCGGCGCCGCTGAACATCTCGGTCAGGCCGCGCTCGCGGAACTCGGCCGCGCGCGCCGACAGGTCGTCGCCGAGCACGACGCCGATCTTCAGGTCCACCCCCAGCTCCGCGGCCACCTTGGCCAGCGCGTCGCGGCAGGCGATCGGGTTCACGCCGCCGGCATTGGCCACCACCTTGATGCCCTTGGCCTTCAATGCGGGCAGCAGCGCCTTCATCGTGATGTGCACGAAGTCGGTGGCGTAGCCGGCGCCCGCATCCTTGGCCTTCTGCGCCGCCAGGATCGACATCGTCACCTCGGCCAGGTAGTCGAAGACCAGGTAGTCGATGTCGCCGCCCTGGACCAGCGCCGGCGCCGCCGAGGCGGTGTCGCCCCAGAAACCGGACGCGCTGCCGATGCGCACCATTCGCTCGTTCATTTCGATGCCTCCGTTGTGCGTGGGGCGGGCTTCAGCCGCCCTTCCAGTTTGGCGATGCGCGCCTCCAGGCCCTGCCACGGCGCGGCGCCCTTGGACGGCGCCGGCGCGGCCCAGCCGTCGAGCAGCAGCCGCACCATCTCGCGCGCCATCGCCGCCGGGTCGTTGCGCCGGCCGCGGCCCACCGTGTTGCGCACCCAGTGTTCGAGCCCGCCGAACAGGAAGTCGCGCGCCATCTGCGGGTCGAGGTCGGCGCGCAGCTCGCCGCGCGCGATGCCGTCGGCCAGCGTGCGCGTCAGGTACTGCGCATAGCGCCGGTTCAGCCGGTGCAGCGTGGAGCCGAAGTAGCTCTCGCCGCCGCGTGCCTCGCGGTCCAGCACCTTCAGCCACGACGGGTCGTCGACGGTGATCTGCAGGTGCCGCGCCACCAGGAAGCGCAGCCGGTCGGCGGTGCCCTCGATGACCGCGAAGCGCGGCTCGATGTCGGCAATCAGCCCGTCGTAGAACGCCGCCAGCACCGCGTCGAACAGCTCGCGCTTGTTCTCGAAGTAACCGTAGATCGTGCCGACCACGCAGCCGGCGCGCTCGGCGATCTGCGTGATCGACGCCTGCTCGTACGGCAGTTCGAGAAAGACCGCGCGCGCCGCCGCCAGGATCTCGGCGCGGCGCACCGACTTGCGGCGCTTGGGCAGGGCGGTCACGGCTCGATATTGAAGTCGTGTTCATTATTGAACCGACGACGACCGCGCGTCAATGTCGTTGGTGTTTACCAGTAGATTGATGCGCGTCGGCTTGACGCTCTGGTCAATCGCCGGCAAGATTTTGCAGTCACGTTCATTAACGCTGCCGTGCCCGTCCTCGAAACCCGCATCCATGCCGAAGGCGAGGCCTTCCAGGCGCAACGCCAGGCGATGCTGCAGCTGGTGGGCCGCCTGCGCGAGCTCGAAGCGCGCGCGGCCACCGCCTCGGCCAAGGCCAAGCCGCTGTTCGACAAGCGCCACCAGCTGCTGCCGCGCGAGCGCCTGGCACGGCTGCTCGACCCCGGTGCGCCGTGGCTCGAGCTGTCGTCGATGTCCGGCTGGCTGGTCGACCAGCCCGACCCCGACAAGAGCGTGCCCGGCGGCGGCGTCATCGCCGGCATCGGCACCATCAGCGGCACGCGCTGCGTCATCACCGTCAACGACGCCGGCATCGACGCCGGCGCCATCCAGCGCATGGGCGGCGACAAGATCCTGCGCGCGCAGGACATCGCGCTGCAGAACAAGCTGCCCTTCGTGCAGCTGATCGAGTCCGCCGGCGCCAACCTGCTGCAGTACAAGGTCGAAGGCTTCATCAACGGCGGCAAGCTGTTCTACAACCTGGCGCGCCTGTCGGCCGCCGGCATCCCGGTGATCGGCGTGGTGCACGGCTCGTCCACCGCCGGCGGCGCCTACATGCCGGGGCTGTCGGACTACGTGATCATGGTGCGCGGCCGCGCCAAGGCCTTCCTGGCCGGCCCGCCGCTGCTCAAGGCCGCCACCGGCGAAATCGCCACCGACGAGGAGCTGGGCGGCGCGGTCATGCACACCGGCATCTCGGGCCTGGGTGAGTACCTGGCCGAGGACGACGCCGATGCGCTGCGCATCGCGCGCGAGCTGATGCTGCGGCTGCAGTGGGGCGCCTCGGGCCCGGCCAGCCGCATCGATGCCGACCCGTCGCTGGAGCCGCTGCATGCGCCGGAGCAGCTGGCCGGCGTGATGCCGCTGGACTTCCGCACGCCCATCGACATGCGCGAGATCATCGCGCGCATCGTCGACCGCTCGGAGTTCGCCGAGTTCGGCGCCGACTACGGCAGCGCCACCGTGGTCGGCCATGCCGCGCTGTACGGGCAGCCGATCGGCATCATCACCAACAACGGCCCCATCGACCCGGCCGGCGCGACCAAGGCCACGCACTTCATCCAGGGCTGCTGCCAGTCGGGCATCGCGCTGCTGTACCTGCAGAACACCACCGGCTACATCGTCGGCAAGGCCAGCGAGCAGGCCGGCATGATCAAGCACGGCTCGAAGATGATCCAGGCGGTGAGCAACGCCACGGTGCCGAGCATCACGCTGATGTGCGGCGCCAGCTTCGGCGCCGGCAACTACGGCATGTGCGGCCGCGCCTACGGCCCCAGGTTCGTCTTCAGCTGGCCCAACGCGCGCACCGCGGTGATGGGCGGCGAGCAGGCGGCGCTGACCATGCGCATCGTCGCCGAAGGCGGCGCCAAGCGCAAAGGGGTGGCGGTGGACGAGGCGCAGCTGCAGGCGCTGGAGAAGAAGATCATCCACAACTTCGACAGCCAGTCCGACGCCTTCTACACCAGCGGCCGGCTGCTCGACGACGGCGTCATCGACCCGCGCGACACGCGCCGCGTGCTCGGCCTGGCCTTCGACATCTGTCGCCAGGCCGATGCGCGCGTGCTGCGGCCGATGTTGTTCGGAGTCGCCCGGCCGTGAACAGCCAAATGCTTCACCGCAGAGGAACGGAGGACACAGAGGTCCACAGAGGAGTTTTGCTTGTATCCCTCTGCGCCAACTCTGCGCCCTCCGTTCCTCTGCGGTGAATGACTTCGTAGTCAGGAACCCGAATGCACCCGACCATCTACACCGAAGACCACATCGCGCTGCAGGACGCGCTGAAGAAGTTCTGCGAAGCCGAGATCAACCCGCACATCGAGGAATGGGAGCGGGCCGAGATCTTCCCGGCCAAGGAGCTGTTCCGCAAGATGGGCAGGCTCGGCTTCCTCGGCGTCAACAAGCCGGTCGAGTTTGGCGGCCAGGGGCTGGACTACAGCTACGCCGCGGCCTTTGCCGAAGGGCTGTCGGCCATCCAGTGCGGCGGCGTGCCGATGGCCATCGGCGTGCAGACCGACATGGCGACGCCGGCGCTGGCGCGCTTCGGCTCGGACGAGGTGCGCCAGGAATTCCTGGCGCCGTCGATCAGCGGCGAGTACGTGGCCTGCCTGGGTGTGTCCGAAGTCGGCGCCGGCTCGGACGTGGCCTCGATCAAGACCACGGCGCGCAAGGACGGCGGTGACTACGTCATCAACGGCGGCAAGATGTGGACCACCAGCGGCACGCAGGCCGACTGGTGCTGCGTGCTCGCCAACACCAGCGAAGGCGGCTCGCCCCACCGCAACAAGACGCTGATCTGCGTGCCGATGAAGACGCCCGGGGTCTCCGTCGCGCGCAAGCTGAAGAAGGCGGGCATGAACTCGTCCGACACCGCGCAACTGCACTTCGACAACGTGCGCGTGCCACAGCGCTTTCGCATCGGCGAAGAAGGCATGGGCTTCACCTACCAGATGCAGCAGTTCCAGGAAGAACGGCTGTGGGCGGCGGCCGGCTGGCGCAAGAACCACCAGCTCATCCAGGAAACGATCGACTACCTGCGCGAACGCCAGGCTTTCGGCAAGCCGCTGCTGGACAACCAGTACATCTACTTCAAGCTCGCCGAGCTGGCGACCGAGGTCGAGGCGGTGGGCGCGCTGTTCCACAAGGCGGTGGCGCTGTACGTCGCCGGCAACGACGTGACGCAGCTGGCGTCGATGTGCAAGCTCAAGTGCGCGCGGGTGGCGCGCGAGGTCGCCGACTGGTGCCTGCAGTTCTGGGGCGGCATGGGCTACATCGAAGAAACGCGCGTCAACCGCGCCTGGCGCGACAGCCGCCTGGGCTCGATCGGCGGCGGCGCCGACGAGGTGATGATGGGCATCATCGCCAAGACCATGGGCATCTTTCCTCGCAACGCTTGAAATCCAAGACCCTCACCGCAGAGGAATGGAGTGGCGCGGAGTTCGCAGAGGCATGTCTTGCTTGACCTCTGCGCACCCTCTGCGTCCTCCTTTCCTCTGCGGTGAAGGCTGTTAGATGGGCCTGCCATGTTCGACACGCTGTTAGTCGCGAATCGCGGCGAGATCGCCTGCCGCGTCATCCGCACCGCGCGCGCGATGGGCCTGCGCACCGTCGCCGTGTACTCCGACGCCGACCGCGACGCGCTGCACGTGCGGCAGGCCGACACCGCGCTGCGCCTGGGCAGCGGGCCGGCGCGCGACAGCTATCTGAACATCGAACGTGTCATCGACGCCTGCCGGCGTTCCGGTGCCGGCGCGGTGCACCCGGGCTACGGCTTCCTGTCGGAGAACGCGGACTTCGCGCGTGCCTGCCGCGACGCCGGCATCGTCTTCGTCGGCCCGTCGCCGGAAGCCATCGACGCGCTCGGCCACAAGGCCGCGGCCAAGCAGCGCGCGCAAGGCATCGGCGTGCCCTGCCTGCCCGGTTATGCCGGCCCAGCGCAGGACAACGACACGCTGGTCGGCGAAGCCCAACGCATCGGCGCGCCGCTGATGATCAAGGCCAGCGCCGGCGGCGGCGGCCGCGGCATGCGGCGCTGGGACGGCGACGCCGCAGCGCTGGAGCAATTGATCGAATCGGCGCGCGCCGAAGCGCTGGCCTCCTTCGGCAACGGCGACCTGCTGCTCGAACGCCTGGTCGAGGAGGCGCGCCACGTCGAGCTGCAGGTCTTCGGCGATGCGCACGGCGGCGCCGTGCACCTGGGCGAGCGCGACTGCTCGACGCAGCGGCGCAACCAGAAGATCCTCGAGGAAGCGCCGGCTCCCGGCGTGTCGGCCGAGCTGCGCGCACGCATGGGCGAGGCGGCGGTGAAGCTGGTGCGCGAGGTCGGCTACGTCGGCGCCGGCACCGTCGAATTCCTGCTCACGCCGGACCAGCAGTTCCACTTCCTGGAGATGAACACGCGGCTGCAGGTCGAGCATCCGGTGACCGAGGCCATCACCGGGCTGGACCTGGTCGAGTGGCAGCTGCGCATCGCCCGCGGCGAGCCGCTGCCGCTGACGCAGGCCGACATCCGCTGGCACGGCCACGCGATCGAGGCGCGGCTGTGCGCCGAGGACGCCTTCGCCGGCTTCGCGCCGCAGGCCGGCCGCATCGAACACTGGAGCGTGCCGCCCGGCGAGGGCATCCGCATCGACCACGGCATGGTGGCGCAGCCGACCATTCCGCCGTACTACGACTCGATGGTCGCCAAGGTCATCGCCTTCGGCGCCGACCGCGAGCAGGCGCGCGGCCGGCTGCAACGCGCGCTGGCCGGCAGCAGCGTGCTCGGCCTGACCACCAACCGCGACTACCTGCTGCAGGCGCTGGCCGCGCCGGCCTTCGCGACGCCTGTGCTTTCGACTCGCTGGCTCGGCGAGACCAGCCCGGCCTGGCGCGCGCGCCAGCCCGACGCGCGCTGGGCGGCGCTGGCCGCGGCCTT
>DAORHX010000165.1:0-7959 GCA_035438245.1 Rubrivivax sp. | reverse complement strand
GAGCGGCTGGGGGCGCGGCGCGGCGCGGCGCCGTCGCTGGCCGACGTGGCGCCGGTGGGCAAGGCCGAGCTGATGCGGCGCTTCGACGACTGGGCCACCGACCGGCGCATCACACGCGCCGCCGTCGACGACTTCCTCGCCGATGCTTCACGCGTCGGCGATGCCTACCTCGGCCGCTACCTGGTGTGGACCAGCTCGGGCACCAGCGGCGAGCCGGGCATCTTCGTGCAGGACGAGGCCGCGCTCGCGGTGTTCGATGCGCTGGACCTGCTGCGCTTCCACGGCCTGGGCCTGGGCGCGATGCCGTCGTCGATGTGGCTGCCGGGCCAGCGCTATGCGTTCGTCGCCGCCACCGGCGGCCACTTCGCCGGCGTCGCCAGCTTCGAGCGGCTGCGGCGCATCGGCGCGGGCATGGCGCCCTGGCTGCGGCCCGCGGTGCAGACCTTCTCGGTGCTGCAGCCGCTGCCCGAGCTGATGCGCGAGCTGCAGCAGTTCGCGCCGACCGTGCTCGTCAGCTATCCGAGCAGCGCCGACCTGCTCGCCGAAGCCGCGGCCGCGGGCCGCGTGGCGTTGCCGCTGCGCGAGGTCTGGGTCGGCGGCGAGCAGCTGACGGCCGAGCAGCGCCAGCGCATCACCTCGGCCTTCGGCTGCCGCCTGCGCAACAACTATGGCGCATCGGAGTTCTATGCGATGGCCTGGGAATGCGCGAAGGGCGCGCTGCACCTGAACGACGACTGGCTCATCGCCGAGCCGGTCGACCGCGACGACCGGCCGGTGCCGCCGGGCGAGGTCTCGCATGCGCTGCTGCTGACCAACCTGGCCAACCGCACGCAGCCGCTGCTGCGCTACCGGCTCGGCGACAGCCTGCGGGTGCTGCCGGGGCGCTGCGCCTGCGGCAGCGGCTTCAGCTGCATCGAGGTGCAGGGCCGCGCCGACGAAACGCTGGCGCTGCAGGACGCGGCCGGCCGCACGGTGCGGCTGCTGCCGCTGGCGCTGGTGACGGTGATCGAGGAGGACGCCCAGCTGACGCAGTTTCAGCTGGTGGCGACGTCGGCGCAGCGGCTCGAACTGCGCCTGGAGGCCGGCCTGGCCGACGCCGTGGCGACCTTCGGGCGCGCGCGCCGCGTGCTCGAAGCCTACCTCGCGCAGCACGGGCTGGGCAACGTGCGCGTGCAACACGGCCGCCTGGGCCCGCAGCCGCACCCGCGCAGCGGCAAGCTCAGCCGCGTGCTGGCCGCGTGCGTCGAACGCCCGCCGCCCCTTCGTCCATGCCGGGAACATCGCCGATGAAATCCGAACCGCGCCGCACGCTGACCCAACACGCCTACGCGCTGGTGCTCGCCGGCGGCCGTGGCAGTCGGCTGCGCCAGTTGACCGACTACCGCGCCAAGCCGGCCGTGCCCTTTGCCGGCACGATGCGCATCGTCGATTTCGCGCTCGGCAACTGCGTCAACTCGGGGCTGCGGCGCATCGGCGTGCTGACGCAGTACAAGGCGCAGAGCCTGATCCGCCATGTCGAGCGCAGCTGGGGCTTCCTGGAAGCGAGCCTCGGCGAATACGTCGACATCGTGCCGGCGCAGCAGCAGCGCGACGAGCGCTGGTACACCGGCACGGCCGACGCCGTCTATCAGAACCTGGACATCCTGCGCGAGTCGCGGCCGAGGCACGTGGTCGTGCTCGGCGGCGACCACGTCTACAAGATGGACTACGGCGTCATGCTGGCCGAGCATGTCGAGCGCGGCGCCGAGATGAGCATCGCCTGCCTGCAGGTGCCGCTGGAAGAGGCGACGCAGCTCGGCGTGATGGCGGTCGACGCCGACGACCGCATCGTCGCCTTCGACGAAAAGCCGGCGCGCCCCGCAGCGTTGCCGGGCCGGCCCGACCGCGCGCTGGCGAGCATGGGCATCTACGTGTTCGATGCCGAGTTCCTGGTGCGCGAGCTCGAGCGCGATGCGGCCGATGCGCAATCGGGCCACGACTTCGGCAAGGACATCATCCCGCGGCTGATCGGCCAGGCGCGCGTGTACGCGCACCGCTTCGAGGCCAGCTGCGTCAACATGGTCGGTGACCGGCCGTACTGGCGCGACGTCGGCACGCTCGACGCGTACTGGGAGGCCAACCTCGACCTGACGCAGGTCGTGCCCGAGCTGAACCTGTACGACGCGGAGTGGCCGATGCTCGGCCGGCAGCCGCACTTCCCGCCGGCGAAGTTCGTGTTCGACGACGACGGCCGGCGCGGCGTCGCCATCGATTCGCTGGTGTCCGGCGGCTGCATCGTCAGCGGCGCGCTGGTGCGGCGCTCGATCCTCTTCCACGGTGCGCGCATCGGCGAGGGCAGCATGGTCGAGGGTGCCGTCGTGCTGCCCAACGTCAGCATCGGCCGCGACGTGCGGCTGCGCCGCTGCATCGTCGACAAGCGCTGCGTGCTGCCCGACGGCCTGCAGGCCGGCTTCGACCTGCAGCACGACCGCGCGCGCTTCTACGTCACCGAACGCGGCATCGTGCTGATCACGCCGCAGATGCTGGAAAGGCCTTGATGCGGCAGAGGAAGACCCATGAAGGGCTTCCTCTGCGCTACCTCTGGTGCGCCTCCTTTCCTCGGCAAAGGCTGTTGAATCCGGCCGCAGTGCGCCGCAGCGCGACCCTGCACCGTCGTCCGGGACCGAAGCATGCTTCGGCGGCAGCGCTGCGCGCGGCTTTGCGCCGCATCAACACCGCGTTGCATGGCAGAGGCGAACATGCCGCGCTCGCCCACTCGCACCGCTGCACCCACCATGAACGCCGCCCACCCCTACGTCTACCTGTTCGGCAGCTCGCGCACCGACGGCACGGCGTCGATGAAGAACCTGCTCGGCGGCAAGGGCGCCAACCTGGCCGAGATGTGCCGGCTGGGCATCACCGTGCCGCCCGGCTTCACCATCAGCACCGAGGCCTGCACGGTGTTCACCGAGCAGGGCCGCGACGCGGCGCTGCAGCTGATCGAGGCCGAGGTGCGCGAGGGCGTGGCTTTCGTCGAGCGCGAGATGGGCAAGCGCTTCGGCGACGCCGCCGACCCGCTGCTGCTGTCGGTGCGCTCGGGCGCGCGCGCGTCGATGCCCGGCATGATGGACACGATCCTGAACCTGGGGCTGAACGACGCGGCCGTGCTCGGCCTGGCCAGCAAGGCCGGCAACCCGCGCTTCGCCTGGGACAGCTACCGTCGCTTCATCCAGATGTACGGCGACGTCGTGATGGGGCTCAAGCCGGCGTCGAAGGAGGAGCACGACCCCTTCGAGGTGGTGATCGACATGGTCAAGAACCACCGCGGCGTGAAGCTGGACACCGAGCTCGACACCGCCGACCTGCAGGAGCTGGTGGCGCGCTTCAAGGCGCTGATCCGCGCGCGCATCGGCCGCGACTTTCCCACCGACCCGTGGCAGCAGCTGTGGGGCGCGGTGGTGGCGGTGTTCGACAGCTGGAACAACGAGCGCGCGCGCGTCTACCGCGAGTTGAACGACATCCCGCAGAGCTGGGGCACGGCGGTCAACGTGCAGGCGATGGTGTTCGGCAACCTCGGCGACTCCAGCGCCACCGGCGTGGCCTTCACGCGCGACGCGGCCACCGGCGAGGACCTGTTCAACGGCGAGTTCCTGGTCAATGCGCAGGGCGAGGACGTGGTCGCCGGCATCCGCACGCCGCAGCAGGTGTCGCTGCTCGGCTCGCGCCGCTGGGCCGAGCTGGCGCAGGTCGGCGAGGACGAGCGGCGCGCGAAGTACCCGTCGCTGGAAGAGCTGATGCCCGACCTCTACCGGCAGCTGCTGCAGGCCGAAACGACGCTGGAGAACCACTTCAAGGACATGCAGGACCTGGAGTTCACGATCCAGGAAGGCAAGCTGTGGATGCTGCAGACGCGCAACGGCAAGCGCACCGGCACGGCGATGGTGCGCATCGCGATGGAGATGCTGCAGCAAGGCATGATCGACGAGAAGACGGCGCTGCGGCGTGTCGTGCCCGACCGGCTGAACGACCTGCTGCACCCGGTGTTCGACCCGCAGGCGATGGCTTCGAGCCAGCTGATCGCACGCGGGCTGCCGGCCAGCCCCGGCGCGGCCAGCGGGCAGATCGTGTTCCACGCCGACGAGGCCGACGCCTGGGCGCGGCAGGGCAAGCCGGTGATCCTGGTGCGCCAGGAAACGTCGCCCGAGGACCTGCGCGGCATGAGCGTGGCGCAGGGCATCCTCACCGCGCGCGGCGGCATGACCAGCCATGCCGCGGTGGTGGCGCGCGGCATGGGCAAGTGCTGCGTGTCCGGCGCGGGCGCGGTGCATGTCGACCCGAAGGCGCGCGTCATCACGGTCGGCGACAAGCGCTTCGCCGAGGGCGAGTGGCTGTCGCTGAACGGCTCGACCGGCGAGGTCTTCGCCGGCCGGCTGGCGACGCGCGACGCCGAACTGGGTGGCGACTTCGGCCGGCTGATGGCGCTGGCCGACAAGTACAAGCGGCTCGCGGTGCGCACCAACGCCGACACGCCCGAAGAAGCGCAGGCGGCGCGGCGCTTCGGCGCCACCGGCATCGGCTTGTGCCGCACCGAGCACATGTTCTTCGAGGGCGAGCGCATCCACGCGGTGCGCGAGATGATCCTGGCCGACGACGAGGCCGGCCGGCGGCGCGCGCTGGCCAAGCTGCTGCCGATGCAGCGCAGCGACTTCGAGGGCCTGTTCCGCGAGATGGACGGCCTGCCGGTGACGATCCGCCTGCTCGACCCGCCGCTGCACGAATTCGTGCCGCACGACGAAGCCGGGCAACAGGTGATGGCGCAGCGCATGGGCGTGCCGCTGGCGAAGATCCGCATGCGCGTCGACGAGCTGGCCGAGTTCAACCCGATGCTCGGCCACCGCGGCTGCCGGCTCGGCATCACCTACCCCGAGATCACCGAGATGCAGGCGCGCGCGATCTTCGAGGCCGGGCTGGCCATGAAGGCGCAGGGCATCGCCGTGCACTGCGAGATCATGGTGCCGCTGATCGGCACGGTGCGCGAATTCGACGCGCAGGCCCAGGTCATCCGCGGCGTCGCCGCGCAGGTCTTCGCCGAGCACGGCGCGGCGCTCGACTACCTGCTGGGCACGATGATCGAGACGCCGCGCGCCGCGCTGGTGGCCGACAGCATCGGCCGGCACGCCGAGTTCTTCAGCTTCGGCACCAACGACCTGACGCAGATGACGATGGGCTTCTCGCGCGACGACGCCGGCCGCTTCCTGCCCGGCTACCTGCAGCGCGGCATCTACGAGCACGACCCGTTCCGCAGCATCGACACCAAGGGCGTCGGCCTGCTGGTCGAGATGGCCGTGCACAAGGGCCGCGCGGTGCGCGCCGACATCGAGCTTGGCGTGTGCGGCGAGCATGGCGGCGACCCGGCGTCGATCGCCTTCTTCCACCGCGCCGGGCTCGACTACGTCAGCTGCAGCCCGTACCGCGTGCCGATCGCGCGGCTGGCGGCGGCGCAGGCGGCGATCGGCGACGCTTGAGCCGCCGCGTCAGGCGGCCGGCGTGTCGGGCGGCGGCCGGTGGCTGCGTGCCAGCTTGCTCTTGTAGGCCGCCGTCTTGATCTGCTGGCAGCGGCGCACGATCTCCACCAGCACGCTGCCGGTCCAGCCGAAGGTGAACAGCCCCGACATGGCGATGATCGGCGCCAGCATGTGCCAGCCGTCGGGCAACACGAAGTTGCCGTAGCCGACGGTGGTGTAGGTGTTGGCGGCGAAGAAGCCGGCGGCGCGCCAGTTGTCGACCAGGCCGCTGTAGACCAGCGCCGCCGCCCACACCCAGATTTCCACCAGGTGCAGCAGCAGCATCAGCAGCACCACCCAGCCCATCAGCACGTCCGGGCGCCAGGTGCTGTGCTGGATGCCGAAGGTCAGGATGCGCTTCTCGAAGCGGTTGGTCAGCGTGCGCATGCCGGCGGCATGGATCAGCACGATCAGCAGCAGCATGCCGCCGCCGAAGAAGAAGTCCGGCACCGGCATGACGTCGGTCATGTGCTGGATCAGCGGCACGTCGCTGCCCAGCGATTCGACCTGGGCGAGCGCGCCTTGGGCGTCGGCCGGCGACGTGGCCGCCGCGCTCAGGGCCTGGCCGGTGCCCGGCTCAGGCAGTGGCTGCGATTTCGCCATGGGAGCGGCATCATAGCCGCCGGCCCGCCGCGCAAGCCACAATGGCGGCCGCGCAACCCGACCCCGAGGCCGAGCCATGGATCTGCAACTGCCCATCGTCATCATCGACGAACTGGCCGACTCGGTGATCAGATCCACCGCCACGCTGGACTTGGCCAGCGGCGAGATCCGCGGCGTGCAGTACCAGGACTACGACGTCGAGCGCCAGGGGCTGCCGGCGCTGGACGCCGACTACGAGTTCACCTGCGGCACGTTGAGCAACGGCGGGCGCGAGGTCGAGTTCCGCGTCGAGGTGGACGCGATGTCGGGCAAGTATTCGGTCACCCCCAGCGAACTGCTCGAACTGAAGGGGCGCGCGGCCAAGCTGTTCACGCAGGCGCCGCCGTCGCGCAAGTAGTCTCTGGCGACCAGCCGCCAGCGCTGCCCTGGCAGCGCCGAGCAGCTATGCTCGCCGCCTTTGGAACCCTCCCGAGCCCGCCCCATGACCCTGCGCGCCGCCATCGCCGCGTCGATGGCCTACGACACCATCATGGTGTTCGAAGGCCAGTTCACCGACCACATCCTTCCCGACCAGATCCACAAGATCAACCTGTCGTTCCTGTCGCCGCGCATGCGCCGCGAGTTCGGCGGCTGCGCCGGCAACATCGCCTACAACTACAAGCTGGTCGGCGGCGAGCCGGTGCCGATCGGCATGGTCGGCGACGACTTCGGCCCGTATTTCGAGCACTACCAGCGTCTGAACATCGACGCCAGCTGCCTGGTGCAGGCCAAGGACAGCTACACCGCGCAGTGCTTCATCGTCACCGACCTGCACAACAACCAGCTCGCCGGCTTCCACCCCGGCGCGATGGGGCTGTCGGCGCAGATTCCGGTGGCGCAGGCCGGGCCGGTGAGCTGTGGCCTGGTGGGGCCGGACGCGAAGGACGCGATGCAGCTGCACACGCGGCAGATGGCCGACGCGCTGGTGCCGTTCGTGCTGGACCCGGGCCAGAACATCCTGCTGTTCAGCGGGCCCGAGCTGCTGGAGATCATCGACCAGGCGCCGGTGCTGGTGTGCAACGACTACGAGGCCGAGCTCATCACCGACAAGACCGGCCTGACGCTGGAGCAGCTGGCATTGCGCGTGGACACGCTGGTCGTCACGCGCGGCGCCGAGGGCTCGTGGGTGCACCACGACGGCGAGCGCCACGCGGTGGCACCGGTGCCGGCCAGCGAGGTGAAGGACCCGACCGGCTGCGGCGACGCCTACCGCGCCGGCCTGCTGCTGGCGCTGGCCCAGGGCCTGCCGCTGCTGCAAGGCGCCCAGCTGGGCAGCGTGCTCGGCTCGATCAAGATCGCGGTGCAGGGTTGCCAGAACCACACGCCGACGCTGGACGAGATCCGCGCCGGCTACGAGGCGCACTACGGCGCCTGGCCCTTCCGGCACGGCTAGTCGGCCGGCGCCGCGCTAGGGGTAGAACAGCTCGACGGTGTAGCCGGCGACGCGCCGCTGGCCCAGGTCGAGCGTGGCCTGCAGCAGCAGCTCGACACCGGGCGGCAACTGTTCGGCGTCCTGGCCCAGTTCGGCGGCGGTGAGCACGCGCCGCACCACGGCGTGGCCCTGCGTGTCCGTCAGCACCAGCTCGACGGCCGGCATGCGCACCGGCGTCGCTGCCTTGTTCTGCAGCACCAGCGACAGCCGGTGCAGCGTGCTGTCGGGAAGCCGCACCAGGCCGCTGCTGTCGACCTGCAGCGCATCGATGCGGCGCGGCGCCTCGATGCGGCAGCCCAGCAGGCCGCAGGCCGCCTGCAGCGCCGGTCGCGTCGCCGGCCA
>DAORHX010000164.1:0-7982 GCA_035438245.1 Rubrivivax sp. | reverse complement strand
AGCCACGGCGCCGGACAGCGCGTCGCGCGCGCTGTCGACACTGGGTGCCGGCTGCGGCCCGCGCGCGGACGCCGTGCTCTGCGGCACGAGCAGCTGCAGTTCCGGAATCGACGGCAGGTGGTCGACCGGGCAGCGCAGGTAGCGCACGCGGCAGGCGGCCAGCACCGACTGCTTGATCTGCAGCACGCGTCGCGAGTTGCCGCGGTCGGTGTCCAGGTCGACCGCGGCGAGCACGCGGCCGTTGGCACTGCAGATGGCGAAGGTCACGTGGATCGCGCCCAGCAGCTCGTACCAGTAACGAACTTGTTCGGGGTCGGTCGGCTGCGAGAAGCGCACCAGCGGCAGCTTCGACAACACGATGTGGTGCGGCAACGCCTCGCGCAGCTGCCGGTAGACGCGGCGCTCGTCGGTACTGAACACCGGCCGCGCCGTCAGCGACCATTCGGTGGGCAGCGGTGCCGGCCGCTGCGTGCGTGAGCGCAGCCACCACCAAACCAGCACGGCGCCGCCGATGGCGAGCGCCGCCAGCGCGATGGTCCATGGAAGGTACTGCGGCATGTCCTTGGGGGGCGCCGGTCTGCCGTGGCCTCGATGCGTGCCCAAAGGCGTGACCGTGCCGACGATGCTACCGCCGCGACGCCTGCAAAGGCCCCCGTGATTGCAGGGGCGCTCCCCGAGGCAGGGGAGGTGCAACCCGGCCCGATTACATCTGGCCGGAAGCTCAGCCCTTGGTCAGGCCGGACAGCAGTTGGTCGACAAGCTGCGCCTGGCGTTTCAGGCGGTAGTCCAGGTCGGCGGCGGTGTCCTCGACCAGTTCTTCGACATGCGAGGCCAGGTTCTCCGGGGCCAGGCGGACCCAGGCCTGTGACTCCGGGCCGTCGCGCTCGATGCGCGCACCGGCATTGCGGGCGATGCGCAGCATCGCCGTGTTCTCGCTCAGCGCGTGCACGAGCAGGTAGTCGATGCCGCGGTTGCGCGCATGCAGCGCCGCATGGTCGAACAGGCGATCGCCGTAGCCGCGGCCACGCGAACGCTTCGCCACCGACACGCCGAACTCCGCCGCCGGCCGCTGCGAGGCGCTTGGGTCCATGTAGGCCAGGTGCGACATCGCCACCAGTTCGAGGCGGCGGTCGAAGATGCCGAAGACCTCGTCGCGCTCGAAATCCAACTGTTCGACGTAGCGCGCGATCTGCGCGTCGCTGGCCGTGTAGCCGAAGCGCAAGTAGCGGTCCTGCTCCCCCAGCGCCATCAGGTGCTCGAGGATGCGCGGCCGGTGCCGCGCGGACAGCGAGCGGATCGGGATCCAGCGCCAGCCGGAACCCGGCTTCGCCGATCGTGGGGTCGGCGAAGCCGCGGGTTCGCCGGGCTGTGTGTTGCGGTGGAACAGGTCCATGGAGCCTTCCATAGATCAGTAGTTACCCTGATGCTACAGAAGAGGCCTAGAGACGCCTCCCCAGTTGCACGCCACGGCAGCAGGCAAGTGGGGCGACGCAACGCGCCAGCGATGTATACTCCCAGGCTACCCGACGACGGCGGGGTGGAATCGTACGCAGCGTGCAGCTTCGTGCGCAGATCGCGAGACCCGAGAGGCCGCCCGAACGAGCGGCGCCGAAGGCAGCGAGCGTTCCGAACAGCCGTGGCAGGGGCGCCGCATCCGGCGGCGCACCGAACAGCAGCGAGTCCCTCATGAAGACCTTCAGCGCCAAACCGGCCGAAGTGAAGCACGAGTGGTATGTGATTGACGCCACCGACAAGGTGCTCGGACGTGTTGCCAGCGAAGTGGCACTCCGTTTGCGCGGCAAGCACAAGGCCATCTACACGCCTCACGTCGATACCGGCGATTTCATCGTCATCGTCAACGCCGACAAGATCCGCGTCACCGGCAACAAGGCCAGCGACAAGATCTACTATCGGCATTCGGGCTATCCCGGCGGCATCTATGCCACGTCCTTCAAGGACATGCAGGCGCGCCACCCGGGCCGCGCCATCGAGAAGGCCGTCAAGGGCATGCTGCCCAAGGGCCCGCTCGGCTACGCGATGATCAAGAAGCTGAAGGTCTATGCCGGTGCCACGCACCCGCACGCCGCCCAGCAGCCCAAGACGCTCGAAATCCAAGGAACGGCGAAATGATCGGCAACTGGAACTACGGCACCGGCCGCCGCAAATCCTCGGTGGCGCGGGTGTTCATGAAGAAGGGCAATGGCCAGATCACGATCAACGGCAAGACGATCGACGCGTACTTCGGCCGCCAGACCTCGATCATGATCGCGCGCCAGCCGCTGCTGCTGACGGCCAACGAGAGCGCCTTCGACATCCGCGTCAACGTGCATGGCGGCGGCGAGTCCGGCCAGGCCGGTGCGGTGCGACATGGCATCACGCGCGCGCTGATCGACTACGACGCGGCCCTGAAGGCCGAGTTGAGCCGTGCCGGCTTCGTCACGCGCGACGCGCGCGAGGTCGAGCGCAAGAAGGTCGGCCTGCACGGCGCGCGCCGTCGCAAGCAGTTCAGCAAGCGATAACTCGCCCGCCCCCGCAGCGGCTGCGCCGCTCCCCCTCGCGGGGGCAACGCGAGCGGCCCGGCAGAGCCGGTTCCGCCGCGTTTGCTTGATGGGCGTGGGGGTTTTGCTTTCGAGCTATGCTGTAGCCATTGTCCGGAGACGCTGACATGAACGCGATTGCCGAACCGCTGAACCCCGCCGCCGACGAAATGCCGCCGCCGCTGATCTTCACCGACAGCGCGGCGGAGAAGGTGCGCGACCTGGTGGCCGAAGAGGGCAACCCCGACCTGAAGCTGCGTGTGTTCGTGCAGGGCGGCGGCTGCTCGGGTTTCCAGTACGGCTTCACCTTCGACGAAGTCATCAACGAGGACGATACGCAGATGACGAAGAACGGCGTCACGCTGCTGATCGACGCGATGAGCCTGCAGTATCTCGGCGGTGCCGAGATCGACTACAAGGAAGATCTGCAGGGCGCGCAGTTCGTGATCAAGAACCCGAACGCCGCGACGACCTGCGGTTGTGGTTCGAGCTTCTCGGCCTGAGCCGGTCCCACCCGGTATCGAAGGGCTGCTTGCGGGCAGCCCTTTTTGTTGGCCGCGTCAGCCTGCCGGATACAGCGCGCCCAGTACACGGGGCCCCCGAGCGCCGGTGACGGCCGGCAGGTTGCCGGCACGCCGCTCGACGAAGGCCTGTGCCAGCCAGGCGAAGGCGAGGGCCTCGACCTGCAGTGGCGCCACGCCAGCCGATTCCGTGCTGCATGCCGTGACCCGCGGCAACTGCGCGGCCAAGCGCCGCATCAGGTCGGTGTTGTACGCACCGCCGCCGCAGACCAGCAAGCGCTGCGTCGCCGGCGCGTGCCGGCGCAGCGCATCGGCCGCGGCGCGAGCGGTGAATTCGGCCAGGGTCGCCTGCACGTCGGCCGCCGCTGCCGCAGGAACGCCCTGCAGCGCCCGGTCGAGCCAGGCGGCATGGAACAGGTCGCGCCCGGTGCTCTTCGGCGGCTCCCGATGCAGGAACGGCTCGGCCAGCAACGCTTGCAGCAACGGCGCGACGATCTGGCCGCTGGCCGCCCAGCGGCCGGCCTCGTCGTACGGGCGGCCCTGGTGCCGCTGGCACCACAGGTCGAGCAGCGCATTGCCGGGGCCGCAGTCGAAGCCGCGCACAACCCCCGTCGCAGGCAGCAGCGTCAGGTTGGCAATGCCGCCGAGATTCAGCACCGCGACATCGACGCCCGGTTCGGCGAACAGCGCCGCATGCAGTGCGGGCACCAGCGGCGCGCCCTGGCCGCCGGCAGCGACATCACGGCTGCGCAGGTCGCAGACGACGTCGATGCCGCACGCCTCGGCGAGCAATGCGCCGTTCATCAGCTGCAACGTGTAGCCCGTCTCGTCGAACTCCTGCGGCCGATGGCGCACGGTCTGGCCGTGAGCGCCGATCGCCCGTACCTGGGCCGGCTGGCAGCCGGCGGTGCGCAGCAAGGCGGCGACCACCGAGGCATAGATGCGAACCAGCGCGTTCGCTGCCAGCGCGGCCTGGTGCAGCTCGTCGTCGCCCCGGCTGTTCAGCCGCAGCAGCAGGCGGCGCAGGTCGTCGGGCAGGGCGGCTTGCTCGTGCGCGTGCACGCGGATGCCGCTGCGGCCGCGCGACGCCGGGCCGAATTCGGCGAGCACGCCATCCACGCCGTCCAGCGAGGTGCCGGACATCAGGCCGATGAACAGGCTCATCGCTGGCGCGGGCGCCGAGGCCGGCGCGATGCGGCTACTCGTGGGCGCGGCTGCCGCCCAGGGTTTCGGCCAGATCCAGCTGGAGCTTCGCGCTCGTCGACAGCTCGGCGAAGCGGTTGCGCGACGCGCCGTCGATGGTCACCGGATCGGAGGCCTTGGCGATGCTCAGCGGGTCCATGTGCTGGCCCTTGACCTGGAACTCGAAGTGCAGGTGCGGGCCGGTGGCCCAGCCGGTGGCACCGACCGCGCCGACACGCTGTCCCTGCTCGACGGCTTGGCCCTGGCGCACGTCGATGCGGCTCAGGTGGGCGTACAGCGTGCTGCGCTCCTTGCCGTGCTGCACCTTGACGACGTTGCCGTAGCCGTTCTGCCAGCCGGCGAACTCGACCACGCCGTCACCCACCGTGCGCACCGCGGTGCCGGACGGGGCGCTGTAGTCGACGCCGCGGTGCGCGCGCAGCGTCTGCAGGATCGGGTGGAAGCGCATCGCGAAGCCCGAGGTGACGCGCGAGAACTCCATCGGGCTGGCGAGGAAGCTGCGGCGCTTGCTCTGGCCGTCGAAGCCGAAGTAGGCGCCGCGGCCGCTGGCGTCGGCATACCACAGCGCGTGGTGGGCCTTGCCGTTGTTGATGAACTCCGCCGACAGCACGCGGCCGGTGGGCACGGCCCAGGTCACCGGCTCGCCGTCGGCGGTCATCGCCTCGTAGACGACGCTGAAGCTGTCGCCCTTGCGCAGCTCATGGTGAAAGTCGATGTCGGCCGCGAAGATCTCGGCCATCTGCACGGCCACCGCGTCGGGGATGCGCGATTCGTCGGTGGCGGCGAACAGCGACGAGCGGATGGTGCCGCTGGCCAGCCGAACCTGGCCTACCAGCGGCGCGACCTCGCTGCGGCTGGTCCAGCGGCCGTCGGAGCGTGACACGCTCAGCCGCGTGAACTGCGGCTCGCGCCTTGCGCTGTCGGGGGCCGCGTAGCGCGCCACCAGTTCGATCAGTGCGCCGCTGCTGTCGGCGCGCGCCTGCACCATCTTGCCCGCCTGCCCGTCGAACAGCCGCTTGGCCAGCGCATCGGTGCGCAGGAAGGCCGCGGCCTTCGCGTCGCTGACGCCGAGCCGGCGCAGCAGGTGGTCGGCGCTGTCGCTGGCACGCGTCAGCTCGCTGCGCCACAGGTCCAGGTCATGATCGGCCAGCGCATCGAGCTGGTCGCGCATGCCTTGCGGCACCACGGTGTCGACGACCAGGCGCTGCGGCTGGTCGGCTGGGTCCGGCAGCAGCGGCGCGACGCCGAAAGCCGCGGCGGCGAAGCCGCCGAGCAGCGCGATGAAGCTGGCGCTGAAGACGCGCGAATGCCGCGACAGGCGGGCCCGGGTGCGCAGCAGGTAAGAAGGCAGATGATCCAACGACATCGGCTGTCCGGTTTTTCGGCAGGGCAGGCATGGCTGTCTGCCCCTGGATTCATCGAAGAAACGAATTTCGAGCGCCGGCGGTGTCACGGCCGGCTGACGGCGACCCTGCAACTAGAATCCCCGCCGGGCTGACGGACCCCCACGAACAAGGGGGTCACGGCGGGCGCGAGTATAACAACCGCCCGGCCGGTCGCAGTGCCGAAAAATGTGCCCATTGGTGAATTCATGTCCGACGCCTTGACGCCCAGCAACCCCACCCCGGCCGCAAGCGAGCGGGTGCGCCAGGCCATGGCCATTTCGCTGCGTGGCTGCGAGGAACTGCTGCCGCAGGCCGAGTGGCTGAAGAAGCTGCAGCGCTCGGAGGCCACCGGCACGCCGCTGCGCATCAAGCTGGGTCTGGACCCGACCGCGCCCGACATCCACATCGGCCACACCGTCGTGCTGAACAAGATGCGCCAGCTGCAGGATCTGGGGCACACGGTGATTTTCCTCATTGGCGACTTCACGTCGATGATCGGCGACCCGTCGGGGCGCAACACGACGCGCCCGCCGCTGACACGCGAGCAGATCGAGGCCAACGCGCAGACCTACTACGCGCAGGCCAGCCTGGTGCTGGACCCGCAGCGCACCGAGATTCGCTACAACAGCGAGTGGAGCGACGCACTGGGCGCGCGCGGCATGATCCAGCTGGCCTCGCGCTACACGGTCGCGCGCATGCTCGAGCGCGACGACTTCACCAAGCGCTACAGGGCCGGCACACCGATCAGCGTGCACGAACTGCTGTATCCGCTGATGCAGGGCTACGACTCGGTGGCCCTGAAGTCCGACCTCGAGCTCGGCGGGACGGACCAGAAATTCAACCTGCTCGTCGGTAGGGCGCTTCAGGCCGAATACGGGCAGGAGCCGCAGTGTGTGCTCACCATGCCGCTGCTGGAAGGCCTCGACGGCGTCGAGAAGATGTCGAAGAGCAAGGGCAACACCGTCGGCATCACCGAAGACGCGAACACCATGTTCGCCAAGCTGCTGTCGATCAGCGACGACATGATGTGGCGCTACTTCACGCTGCTGTCGTTCCGCAGCGAGGCCGAGATCGCGCGGCTGCGCGACGAGGTGGCGCAGGGCCGCAACCCGAAGGATGCCAAGGTGTTGCTGGCGCGCGAGATCACGACCCGCTTCCACGACGCCGGGGCGGCCGAGCGCGCCGAGGCCGACTTCGCCCTGCGCGCGCGCGGCGGCGTGCCCGATGTCATCCCGGACGTGGCGCTGCAAGGTGCGCCGCTGGCCATCGGCAGCCTGCTCAAGCAGGCCAACCTGGCGCCGAGCAGCAGCGAAGCGCTGCGCCTGGTCGAGCAGGGCGGCGTGCGCATCGACGGCACGGCCGTCGCCGACAAGGGGCTGAAGCTGCCGGCCGGCTGTTATGTGGTGCAGGTCGGAAAGCGCAAGTTCGCGCGCGTCACGCTGGCGGCGTGACGCGCTGGCATGCCGGTCAGCGCCTACCTGAAGCTGTCGGTCGCGGTGGCGCTGGCCACCATCGCGCTGAAGGCGGCCGCCTGGTGGGTCACCGGCTCGGTCAGCCTGCTGTCCGATGCGCTGGAAGCGCTGGTGAACCTGGCGGGCGCCACCTTCGCGCTGCTGATGGTGACCATCGCCGCGCAGCCGGCCGACGAGGGCCATCCGTACGGTCACCACAAGGCCGAATACTTCTCCAGCGGCTTCGAAGGCGTGCTGATCCTGGTCGCCGCGCTGGCCATCATCGGTGCCGCGCTGCAGCGGCTGTGGTCGCCGCAGCCGCTGCACAGCCTGGGCTGGGGCCTGTCGTTGAGCGTCGTCAGTTCGGCGATGAACGCGGCGCTCGCCTGGGCGATGCTGCGCAAGGCGCGCGAGCACCGTTCGATCGCGCTCGAGGGCGATGCACGCCACCTGCTGACCGATGTCTGGACCTCCGCCGGTGTCCTGGCCGGCCTGCTGGCCGTGCAGGCCACCGGCTGGCTGTGGCTGGACCCGCTGGTGGCCATCGCCGTGGCTGCCAACATCGCGCGCGCCGGCGTGTCGCTGCTGCGCCGTTCGGTCGACGGCCTGATGGACCGCGCGCTGGAGCCGCAGGTGCTGGGCGTCATCGGCGAGACGCTCGCCGCCTTCGACCAGCCGTCCCTGCGCTTCGACCATGTCAGCTCGCGTCGTGCCGGCGCGCGGCGTTTCGTCGACCTGCACATGCACGTGCCCGGCCACTGGAGCCTGGCCGAGGCGGCCGCGCTGCGCGCCGCGGTCGAGCAGGCGCTGATGCGCGCGGTGCCGGGGCTGCGCGCCACCATCCAGCTGCTGCCGACCGACGTCGAGGCGCACGTCGACCAGCGG
>DAORHX010000163.1:0-8005 GCA_035438245.1 Rubrivivax sp. | reverse complement strand
GCGCTGCTGACCTACCGCGCCGCCTGGATGCGCGACCAGGGCCACAACGTCACGCGCGAAGCGGCGATGGCCAAGATGGCGGCCACCGAAGGCGCGCAGCAGGTGATCGACGCGGCGGTGCAGCTGTGGGGCGGGCTGGGCGTCGTCAGCGAGCAGCCGGTGGAGCAGCTGTACCGCGAGATCCGCGCGCTGCGCATCTACGAAGGCGCCACCGAGGTGCAGCAGCTGATCATCGCCCGCGAGCTGCTGAAGGACATCGACGCATAGGGGTTGCACATGGGCACTGCGCATATCGACACTTTCGCGCGCGACCACCTGCCGCCGCCCGAGGCGTTGCCGCAGCTGCTGTTCACGTTGCCGACGCTGCAGTTCCCGGCGCAGCTGAACTGCGCGAGCGAACTGCTCGACCGCCATGTCCGCGAAGGCCGCGGCCAGCGGCTTTGCATCCAGGCGCCCGGCGTGCGCTGGAGCTATGCCGAGCTGCAGCGCCAAGCCAACCGCATCGCCAATGTGCTGGTGCGCGAGATGGGCCTGGTGCCCGGCAACCGCGTGCTGCTGCGTGCGCCGAACAACCCGATGCTCGCCGCCTGCTGGTTCGGCGTGGTCAAGGCCGGCGGCATCGCGGTCGGCAGCATGCCGCTGCTGCGCGCCAAGGAACTGAAGCAGATCGTCGACAAGGCGCAGATCAGCCACGCGCTGTGCGACCTGCGCCTGGCCGACGAGATGCAGCGTGCGGCGGCCGACTGCCCGACGCTGCGGCAGCTGCGCCACTTCAACGACGCCGGCGCGGACGGGCTCGAAGCGGCGATGGCGCGCCAGCCGGCGGAGTTCACCGATGTCGACACCGCCGCGGACGATGTCTGCCTGATCGCCTTCACGTCGGGCACCACCGGCGCGCCGAAGGGCACGATGCACTTCCACCGCGACGTGATGGCCGCCTGCGCCTGCTGGGTGCCGCACCTGCTGCGGCCGACGCCGGACGATGTCTTCATCGGCAGCCCGCCGCTGGCCTTCACTTTCGGGCTGGGCGGGCTGCTGCACTTCCCGATGAGCGTGGGTGCCAGCTCGGTGCTGATCGAGCGTGTCTCGCCGCCGGAGCTGATGGCCGGCGTGCAGCAGTTCGGCGCGACCGTGATGTTCACCGCGCCGACCTCGTACCGCGCGATCGCGCTGTCGCTGCAGGGCCAGCCGTGGCCGGCGAAGAGCCTGCGCAAGTGCGTGTCGGCCGGCGAGGCGCTGCCGGCGGCGACGCGCAAGCTGTGGCGCGAGACCAGCGGGCTGGAGATCATCGACGGCATCGGCTCGACCGAGATGCTGCACATCTTCATCTCCGCCGACGAGAAGGACGCGCGGCCCGGCGCCACCGGCAAGGCGGTGCCGGGCTACGTCGCCTGCGTGATGGATGCGGACGGCCGGCCGCTGCCGCCGGGGCAGGTGGGCGCGCTGGCGGTCAAGGGCCCGACCGGCTGCAAGTACCTGGCCGATGCGCGCCAGTCGCAATACGTCAAGGGCGGCTGGAACGTCACCGGCGACGCCTACCTGATGGACGACGACGGCTACTTCCACTACCAGTCGCGCACCGACGACATGATCATCTCGGCCGGCTACAACATCGGCGGCCCCGAGGTCGAGGACGTGCTGCTGCGCCACCCCGCCGTCGCCGAATGCGCGGTCATCGGCGTGCCCGACGAAGAGCGCGGCCAGATCGTCAAGGCCTTCGTCGTGCTCGAGCCCGGCGCGCAGCCGACGCCGCAGACGGTGAGCCTGCTGCAGGAGCACGTCAAGCAGTCGATCGCGCCCTACAAGTACCCGCGCGCGATCGAATTCCGGGACAAGCTGCCGCGCACCGAGACCGGCAAGCTGCAGCGCTTCCGGCTGCGCAGCGGCGAGTGAGCATGGCGCCGGCGCATGCCTTCGAGCGCACGCGGCGCGTGCGCTTCGCGCACTGCGACCCCGCGGGCATCGTCTTCTTCCCGCAGTACCTGGTGATGGTCAACGACCTGGTCGAAGACTGGTTCGGCGAAGGCCTGGGCGTGCCGAATGCCGAGCTGATCGTGCGTCGCCGCACCGGCACGCCCACCGTCAGCCTGCAATGCGACTTCAGCGCCGTCAGCCGCCTGGGCGACGAGGTCACGCTCGGCCTGTCCGTGGAGAGCATCGGCACCGCGTCGCTGGCGCTGCGCCACGGCTGCCGCGGCGGCGACGAAGTGCGCTACAGCGCGCGCCAGGTGCTGGTGTTCACCGATCTCGACACGCACCGCGCGATGCCGATCCCCGACGACCTGCGGTGCGCGATCGCGCGCTTCGTTCCTCCCGAGGACACACCATGACCCAAGTGCTGCAACCGCCCGACTGGGCTCGTCCCAAGGGCTATGCGAACGGCGTGGCCGTGCGTGGCCTGCAGATCCATGTCGCCGGCATGATCGGCTGGGATGGCCAGGGCCGCTTCCACACCGACGACCTGGTCGGCCAGGTGCGCCAGGCGCTGGCCAACGTCGTCGCGGTGCTGGCCGAGGCCGGTGCGAAGCCCGCACACATCGTGCGCATGACCTGGTACCTGACCGACAAGCGCGAATACCTGGACAAGGCGCGCGAGATCGGCGCCGCCTACCGCGAGCTGATCGGCAGCTTCACGGTGGCGATGACCGCGGTGCAGGTGGCGGCGCTGATCGAGGACCGCGCCAAGGTCGAGATCGAGGTCACCGCGGTCATCCCCGACTGACTACTTCAGGCTGTCGTAGACCGCCTTCTCGAAGCCGTAGTAGGTTTCCAGCGTCGCCGCGTCGGCGAAGGGGAAGATCTGCGTCAGGTACACGCCGCCGACGCCGGTCTGGGTGTCGATCCAGTAGAACGAATTGGCCAGGCCGGCCCACATCAGCCCGCCGGCCGGACGCCCGGTGGGCGCCGCCTCGTGGTTGATCTGGAAGGCCAGGCTCCAGCTCTTCTGGATGCCGGGGAAGAACTCGGCATCGTTGGTCAGCGGGATCGCCGCCTTCAGCCGGTAGACGCGGCCGTCGCCCATGTGGTTGACGCCGAGCGAGGCCACCGACTCCGGCGTCAGCACGCGCTCGCCGCCGAGCTGGCCGTTGTTCAGCACCATGCGCACGAAGCGCAGGTAGTCGCCCATCGTGCCGTACAGGCCGCCGCCGCCCATCTCGAACTCGGGCTCCTGCGGAATCTCGAAGGGGAACGGCGCCAGCTTGCCGTCGGGCCCGCGCAGGTGCGTGCCGGCCAGGCGGCCGCGCATCTCGGGCGTGATGCGAAAGGCGGTGCTGTGCATGCCCAACGGATCGAACAGGTTCGCCTTCAGGTACGCGCCGAGCTTGCAGCCGCCGACCGCCTCGACCATCTTGCCGGCCCAGTCGATGTTGATGCCGTATTCCCAGCGCTCGCCCGGGTCGAAGAGCAGCGGCGTGGTCAGCGCCTTGTTCCTGCACTCGGTGACGGCGGGGATGCCCAGCGCCGCCTGCACCTTCTGGATGTCGGTGTTCCAGATCTCGTAGCTGAAGCCGGCGCTGTGCGTCAGCAGGTGGCGCAGCGTGATCGGTCGTTTCGGCGGCCGCGTCTGCGGCTGGCCGGCGGCGTCGAAGCCGGTCAGCACCTGGGCCTCGCCGATGGCCGGCACCACGGCCTGGGCCGGGGTGTCCAGGCTCAGCTGGCCGCGCTCCACGCACTGCACCGCCGCCACCGAGGTGATGGCCTTGGTCATCGAGGCGATCCAGCCCACCGTGTCGAGGCTCATCGCCTGGCCGCCGCCGAGCACGCGCTCGCCGAAGGCGCCTTCGTAGACCGTGCCCTCGCGGTTGGTGGCCATGGCCACGACGCCCGGCACCTTGCCGTCCTGGACGGCGCTGTGCAGCAGCTTGTCGGCGGCTTGTTTCAGACCCATCGGTGTCTCCTGTTCAGTCTTGTCGGCCCGATGGCGGGCGGGCCGGTTCCCGGCCCGGTGGCGGTGGCTTGGCCGGCGCCTCGTACCAGCGCTCGGGCGGCACCACCTTGGCCTGCGCCGGGTCGCCCAGGTAGTGCGGCGACATGATCTGCACGCCATGCTCGTTGAACACGTCCTGCACGTTGGCATGCAGCAGGCTCATGACCACCGCGCGCGGCCGCGGCTGCTCCGGCACCGCCTGGCAGACCAGCCGGTATTCGGGGTAGAAGTCCGACAGCGCCACCTGGAACACCTGCGGCGGCGGGTCGGCCAGCACCCCCGGCGTGCGCCGTGCGGCCTCGACCAGCATCGCGTTGACCTGGCGCCACGGCGTGTCGTAGCCGATCGTCACCGTGGTGTCGACGATGAAGCCCGCGCCCTTGACGGTGCGCGAGTAGTTGCGCGTCACGGTACTCAGGATCTGCGTGTTCGAGATCGTCAGCTCCTCGCCCATGCCGGTGCGGATGCGCGAGGTGAACGTGCCCAAGCTCATCACCGTGCCCTCGTCGTCGCCGATGCGCACGTATTCGCCGACGTGAAAGGTGCGTGTGTAGGTGAGGATCAGTCCGCTCGCCAGCTGGCCCACCAGGTTCGACGCGCCGAGCGAGATCATCAGCCCGAGCAGTACCGACAGGCCCTTGAAGGCTTCGGTTTCCGAGCCGGGCAGGTACGGGTAGGCCATCGCCAGCGCGAACAGCCAGATGCCGGCCACACACAGCCGCGAGGTCGTCACCGCGACATCGGCGTCCAGCCAGTGCAGCTGCACCTGGCCGTTGGCGACCTTGGCGAAGAAGCCGCGCAGCATGCGCGTCAGCAGCCAGGCGAGCCAGAAGATCAGCGCCGCGGCGACCAGGTCCGGCACCGCATGCACGACGGCCAGCGCGAAGCGGCCGAGCAGGCCGAGCAGGAAGTCGTTCAGCTCCTCGCCCCAGGGCCGCGTGAACGGGAACTGCGCCAGCCCAATGCTCAGCCACTCGTAGACCAGCAGCAGCGCCAGCCCCCAGAACACCAGGCTCAGCAGCCCTTGCTCGAAGCGCAGCACGCCCTCGCGCCGCACCAGGTCGACGCCGCCCACCTTCAGCCGGTCGGCACGCGCCAGCGTCTCGCGGGTCAGCCAGGCCTGGGTGCGCCGGCGCGCCTGGCGCAGCAGCCACAACAGCAGCAGCAACAGCGCAGCGGTGCCCAGCGTCACCAGTGCGCCGTTCAGCAGCGCCTTCAGGTTGCGCGACTCGCGTGATTCGTCGATCACCTGCTGCAGCACCACGGCCGCGGCGGCGGCGCTGGCCTGCGCGCCGGCAAGCGTGCGCTCCTCGCTGTCCGGCGGCGTGACGGCGAACATCAGCGAGCCGTCGATGCGCACCAGCGAGCCTTCGGCCACGCCCAGCGTGTCCACGTGCATCGCTCCGCCGCCGCGCAGCGCCTTGCGGATGCGCGCCTCGCTTTCCGCGGCCCGGGTCGGCGCGGCGATGCCGAACAGGCTGCCGCGCAGCGTGATGATCTTGCGGTTCATGACCACGACCGTCGCCGGCGGCTGCTCGGCAGCGGTGCCGGGCTGCACCGCCAGGCTCGTCAGCGGCGGCGCGGAAGCGCCGGCCTGCGGCTGCGCCACGACAGGCCCGGCCGCCAGCGCACACAGCAGCGACGCCAGACCCCCGATGCGCCGCCATGCCGGCAGCGCCGAACCCCACGCCATACCACGCTCCGTCCGCCGCCGATGCGGCCGGCGCGAGTCTACCGAAGCGGCTGCCATGACCTTGGGCTGGCGGCACCGCGGCGCGACGCTGCCTGCGCCAGCCGCCCGCGCGCGCTGCACACGGCGCCGGAAGCCGCGGCCTGCGTGAAGCCGGGCCGGCAGGGGTCTACTGCGGTGTGGTCGGCTGGCCCGAGGTTCTGGCCGTTCATCCACGAACGGAGCATGCTGGGTGTCTCGTCCACTAAAGGAGTATGCTTCCCGGCATGACAGCCCTGGTTGCACGCGAGCCGACACCGCGCCATCTGGCGTTGTCGTCCGCCGAGTCGGCGGCTGCGGCGCTGCGCACCTTCTGGCGGCTGGCCGACGCGTGGAAGCTGACGCCGGCCGAGCAGATGAAGCTGCTCGGCGTCGGCCGCAGTGCGCTGTACCAGTGGAAGGCGGGCAAGGTCGGCCCGCTGGACCGGCACGTGCTCGAGCGGCTGTCCTACCTGTTCGGCATCTACGCGGCGCTGCAGCTGCTGCTGCCCGACGCGCAGCGCGCCGTCGACTGGGTGCGCAAGCCGAACGCCGCGCCGCTGTTCGCCGGCCAGTCGGCCCTGCAGCGCATGCTCGGCGGCCAGGTGGCCGACCTCTACGTCGTGCGCCAGTACCTCGACGCGCAGCGCGGCGGCAAGGCGTGATCGACATCACCCGGCTGCCGCTGAGCGAAACGACATGGAAGCCGAGCTATCGGCTGATCGCCTCGCGCTACCCGACGGTGAGCCTGTACGACGGCATCGCCGACCCGGCCGACCTGGAGGTGGTGTTCGCGATCGAGGCGCTGACCAACCCGCGCATCCGCGACGAACTGGGGCAGCTGCAGCTGGTGCCGCCGGACGAACGTGTCAGCGGCGCCGGCAGCACGCCGATCATGGCCGCGTTCACCCACCTGAACCCGGAAGGCTCGCGCTTTTCCGACGGCAGCTATGGCGTGTACTACGCGGCGCACGACCTGGACACGGCGGTGGCCGAAGTCAGCCATCACCGCGCGCTGTTCCTCGCGCGCACGGCGGAAGCCGCGATCGACATCGACCTGCGGCTGATCACCGCGCCGCTCGACGCGTCGCTGCACGATCTGCGCAAGCTGCGGCGCGGCGCGACGGCCGTCTTCGACCCGGTCGACTACGGCGCCGGCCAGTCGCTCGGCCGCCGGCTGCGCGAGGCCGGCAGCTGGGGCGTGCTGTACCCCAGCGTGCGGCATCGCGGCGGCCTGTGCGCGGGGCTGTTCCGGCCGCGCGCATTGCGAGGCGCGCGCGAGGCCGCGCACATCGCGCTGCACTGGGACGGCACGCGCATCACGCACTGGTACGTGAAGGGCGCACCGAAGGCGGCGATCAGCGGCCCTTGAAGCTGGGCGGGCGCTTCTCGACGAAGGCCACCGCCGCGGCCTTGTGGTCCTCGGTCTCGAAGGTGCGGATCATGTGCACGGCCTCGCTGTCGAGCACGTCGGCCAGCGAGCCGCGCATGCCGAGGTTGAGGTTGCGCTTCATGTAGCCCAGCGCCACGGTGGGCAGCGCCGCCAGCTCGGCGGCCCAGGCGGTGGCGGCTGCAGCCAGCTGCGCCGCCGGCACCGCGCGGTCGACCAGGCCGATGCGCAGGCCTTCAGCGCCGCTGACAACCTCGGCCGTGAAGTACATGCGCCGCGCCCTGGCCGCGCCGACCAGGTGGTTGAGGAAGTAGCTGCCGCCGAAGTCACCCGACAGGCCGATCTTCGAGAACGCGGTGGTCAGCTTGGCATCGTCGGCGGCGATGCGCAGGTCGCAGGCCAGCGCCAGCGACAGGCCGGCACCGGCCGCCGCGCCGGGGATCACCGCCAGCGTCGGCTTGGGGCACTCGTGCAGCCAGCGCGCCACTTCCATGCGCGCGCGCAGGTCGGCCACCTTCGTGTCGAAGCTCATCACGGCCGGCGCGCCCGCCGCGTTCTTGGCGAAGCCCTTGACGTCGCCGCCGGCGCAGAAGGCGTTGCCGGCGCCGGTCAGCACCACCAGCCGCACATCCGGGGTCACGGCCAGCCGCGGCAGCGCCTTGGACAGCCCGTCCATCATCTCGCGCGTCAAGGCGTTGCGCGCCTCGGGCCGGTTCATCGTCAGCGTGGCGATGCCGCCTTCGATGCTTTCGATCAGTTCCTGGCTCATCCTCGCTCCTCGGTGGGGTGACGAAACATTCTCGTCGGCGCGGCCGGCGCCGCGCGTCACCTGCGTGCCACGTGCCGGGCGTTCGGCGTCAGGCGCCCGCGGTGCGTGGGGGCAGGCCGCGCACCGCGCTGTCTAATTTACTTTTAGGTTTGGCTATTCTTATGCCGGAAATGGTACCGCCGGCGGTACTGTGGTCGCCACTTAACACAA
>DAORHX010000162.1:0-8064 GCA_035438245.1 Rubrivivax sp. | reverse complement strand
TCGGTGGGCTCGTCGATCATGATCAGGTCGGGGTCGCCCATCAGCGTGCGGCACAGCGTCAGCATCTGCTGCTCGCCGCCCGACATCACGCCGGCCTCGGTGTGCTCGCGCTCCTTCAGCCGCGGGAACATCTTGTACATGTCGTCGTACGACCAGCGCGGCTTGGCCTTGCCCCGCTTCTCGCCGAGCAGCAGGTTCTGGTGCACCGTCAGCTTCGGGAAGATCGAGCGGTCCTCCGGCACGTAGCCGATGCCGCGGTGCGCGATGTCGTAGGCGTGGTGGCCGAGGATCTCCTGGCCCTGCCACTTGACCGAGCCGCTGCCGCTGACCAGCCCCATGATGGTCTTCACCGTCGTCGAGCGCCCCGAGCCGTTGCGCCCGAGCAGCGCGACGATCTCGCCCTGGCCGACGCGCATGTCGACGCCGTGCAGGATGTGGCTCTTGCCATAGAACGCATTCAGTCCGGCGATCTCGAGCATGTTCGGTGTTCCGCTTGGCTGGCCATCCGGCCTTCAGTGCCCGGCTTCGGCCGCCTGCTGGTCGGCGAGCACCGAGCCGAGGTAGGCCTCCTGCACGCGCGGGTTGGCGCGCACCGCCTCGGGCGTGTCGAAGGCGATCACTTCGCCGTACACCAGCACCGCGATCTTGTCGGCCAGCCCGAACACGACGCCCATGTCGTGCTCGACGGTGAGCAGCGTCTTGCCTTCGGTGACTTCGCGCATCAACTCGGTGAAGGCCTTGGTCTCGCTCTTGCTCATGCCGGCGGTCGGCTCGTCGAGCAGGATCACGTCGGCGCCGCCGGCGATGGTCAGGCCGATCTCGAGCGCCCGCTGCTCGGCGTAGGTGAGGTTCATCGCCAGCTCGTTGCGCTTGCGCTCGAGGCGGATCTTCTTCACCAGCTGGTCGGCGCGTTCGTTGGCGTCGTGCAGGCCGCCGAGGAACTTCCAGAACGCGTAGCGATAGCCGAGCGACCACAGCACGCCGCAGCGCAGGTTCTCGAACACCGACAGTCGCGTGAACAGGTTGCTCACCTGGAAGCTGCGCGCCAGCCCCTTGCGGTTGATCTCGTAGGGCTGCTGGCCGTCGATGCGCTCGCCGTTCAGCAGGATCTGCCCGGAGGTCGGCGCGAAGCGGCCGCTGATCAGGTTGAACAGCGTCGACTTGCCGGCACCGTTGGGCCCGATGATGGCGACGCGTTCGCCGGCGGCGACCGCGAGGTTCGTGCCGCGGATGATCTCGGTCTTGCCGAACGACTTGCACAGATCCTTCAGTTCGACGGCGTAGCTCATCGATGCGCCCTCATGCCGCGGCGTGCGACCGATCGCCGCCCAGTTCGGACGCCGCGTCGAGCGCGGCGTCCTCGCGCTGCCGCGATTCGTGCGCGATCTCGCCCTGCACATCGCCCCAGAGGCGCGCGAAACGGCGGCGCACCCATTCGAACAGCGCGAAGCCGGCCGCCGCCACGGCGAGCGCACTGAGCCAGCTGCCGACGCTGGCGACGTCGAGCGTGACCCCCAGGAAGCGCAAGCTCGAGTCCGCGCCCGCCTCGAGCTGCAGGTGGTAGATCATCTCGATCAGCGCCGCCACGCCGATCAGCGCCAGCACGCCGGTGGCGAGCAGCGCCGCGTAGTGCGGCAGCAGCCGGCGCAGCTTGCCGTGCGAGGCGACGCGCACGTTCATCATGATCAGGCTGGCGATGCCGCCCGGTGCGTACATCACCATCAGCAGGAAGATCAGCCCGAGGTACAGCAGCCACGCCTTGGTGAACTCCGACAGCAGCACGAACGCCAGCACCATCAGCGCGCCGCCGATGATCGGGCCGAAGAAGAAGGTCGCGCCGCCAAGGAAGGTGAACAGCAGGTAGCCGCCCGAGCGCGCCGCGCCGACCACCTCGGCGGTGGCGATCTCGAAGTTCATCGCGTACATGCCGCCGGCGATGCCCGCGAAGAAGCCGGCGATGATGAACGCGATGTAGCGCACGCGCTGCGTGTTGTAGCCGATGAAGGCGACACGCTCGGGGTTGTCGCGCACCGCGTTGAGCATGCGCCCGAGCGGTGTGTGCGTGAATGCGTACATGGCCGCGGTGCACAGCAGCGTATAGACGGCCAGCAGGTAGTAGACCTGGATCTGCGGGCCGTAGGTGATGCCGAGGAAGGGCTTGCCGGCAGAGCGGTTGGCCGAGACACCAGCTTCGCCGCCGAAGAATTCGGGGATCATCAGCGACATCGCGAATACCAGTTCGCCGATGCCGAGCGTGATCATCGCGAAGGGCGTGCCCGCCTTCTTGGTGGTGACGAAGCCGAGCAGCACGGCGAAGAAGATGCCGGCCAGCCCGCCGACCAGCGGGATCAGGCTCACCGGGATCGGCAGCGAGCCGTCGCCGATGCGGTTCAGCGCATGGACGGCGACGAACGACCCGAGCCCGCTGTAGACCGCGTGGCCGAAGCTGAGCATGCCGCCCTGGCCGAGCAGCATGTTGTACGACAGGCAGGCGACGATGGCGATGGCCATCTGCGACAGCATGGTCAGCGCCAGGCCGCCGCGGAACACCAGCGGCAGCACGGCCAGCAGCAGCGCGAAGCCGCCCCAGACGAACACCCGTCCCGTGCGCATCGCTCAGCCCTCCCGCGTGCCGAGCAGGCCCTTGGGCCGGAAGATCAGCATCAGCACGAGCAGCAGGTACGGCAGGATCGGCGCCACCTGCGAGACGGTCAGGTTCATCAGCGAGTGGCTCGACGGGCCGAACACGCTGGCCAGCGACACGTCCAGCGCGACGGCGAAGGTCTGCAGCACGCCGATCAGCAACGACGCGAGGAAGGCGCCGGCCAGCGAGCCCATGCCGCCGACGACGACGACGACGAAGATGATGGCACCGACGGTCAACGCCATCGCCGGCTCGGTGACGAAGGTGCTGCCGCCGATCACACCGGCCAGCCCGGCCAGCGCGCAGCCGGCGCCGAACACGAGCATGAACACGCGCGGCACGTTGTGGCCGAGCGACTCGACCATCTCGGGATGCGTCAGCGCGGCCTGGATGACATAGCCGATGCGCGTGCGCGTCAGCAGCAGCCACAGCGCGAGCAGCATCAGCAGCGCGACCAGCATCAGGAAGCCGCGCGTGGCGGGGAACGGTGAACACACGATGCGCACCGCCGCATCCGCCGACCGGCACATGGCCTCGGGCGCAGCGCCGAAGACCATGCTCAGCCCGTCGGCCGAGGAATTGACCAGCGTGAACACCGGGCCGCGCAGCAATTCGGGCGGTGCAAAGTCGACCGCGGTGCGGCCCCAGATCAGCTGCACCACCTCGACGATCACGTAGGCCAGGCCGAAGGTGATCAGCAGCTCGGGCACGTGGCCGAACTTGTGCACGCGGCGCAGGCACACGCGCTCGAACAGCGCGCCGAAGGCGCCGACGGCCAGCGGCGCGATGACCAGCGCCGGCCAGAAGCCGGCCACCTTCGCGATGCTGTAGCCGACATAGGCGCCGACCATGTAGAAGCTGGCGTGGGCGAAGTTCAGCACGCCCATCATGCTGAAGATCAGCGTCAGCCCGGAGCTGAGCATGAAGAGCAGCAACCCGTAGCTCAGGCCGTTGAGCAGCGAGATGGTGAAGAACTCCATGCCCCTCCCCGAGAAAAAGCGCGCCGGTCGCGGGCGGTCAGTTCGGTCGCTTCATCTGGCACGAGGTCGGCGTGCTCGACACATAGGACGGGAATTCCTTCACCGCCGCCAGCGTCATGCCGGTGTTCTCGACGTTGTACGGGTTCTTCGCGTCAACCTTCTGCCACACCGAGATGTACAGCGGCTGCTGCAGCTGGTGGTCGGTCTTGCGCATCTCGATCTCGCCGTTGAAGCTCTTCGACTTCAGGCCCTCGAGCACGGCGGCGACCTTCACCGGATCGGTCGACTTGGCCTTGGCCATCGCGTCGCCGAGCATCGTCAGGATGTGGATGACCGAGCCGGTATAGAAGTCGTCGTTGTATTTCTTCTGGAACTCAGTGGCCCAGGCACCCATCTGCCCGCCCATGTTGTAGTGGTTGTAGGCGACCTGGAAGACGCGGCCGGCGCCGCCGGTGCCCAGCGCCGACGGCGTGCCGGTGACACCGGTGTAGTAGGTGAAGAACTTGCCGTTGTAGCCGCCCTCGTTGGCCGCCTTGACCAGCAGCGACAGGTCCGAGCCCCAGTTGCCGGTGATCACGGTGTCGGCGCCCGAGGCCTTGATCTTGGCGACGTACGGCGCGAAGTCGCGCACCTGCGCCAGCGGGTGCAGGTCCTCGCCGACGATCTCGATGTCGGGCCGCTTGGCCTTCAGCATTTCCTTCGCGTACTTCGCAACCTGCTGGCCGTGGGCGTAGTTCTGATTCAGCAGGTAGACCTTCTTGATGTCGGGCTGGTCCTTCATGAAGGTGGTCAGCGCTTCCATCTTCATCGAGGTGTCGGCGTCGAAGCGGAAGTGCCAGTAGTTGCACTTGCTGTTGGTGAAGTCGGGGTCGACCGCGGCATCGTTGAGGAACAGGACCTCCTTGCCGGGGTTGCGCTCGTTGTGCTTGGCCACGGCGTCGATCAGCGCCGCCGCCACCGACGAGCCGTTGCCCTGCAGGATGTAGCGCGCGCCCTGGTCGATCGCCAGCTTCAGCGCGGTCAAGGTCTCGGTCGGGCTGAGCTTGTTGTCGATGGCCGTGAACTCGAACTTCACGCCCGCGGGGTTGGTGGCGTTGAACTTGTCGACGAAGAACTGGTAGCTCTTCGCCTGGTTGTTGCCGACCGGCCCCATCAGGCCGGACAGCGGATCGAGGCGGACCAGCTTCACCGTCTGGCCGGCCAGCGGCTTGGCCTGGGCGAATGCGGCCGGTGCAGTGAAGCTCAGCGTGCAGCCCAGCGCCAGCGCGGCAAGCCAAGAGCTACGGGGTGGGCGGGTCATGGGGTCTTCCTCCAGGGTGGCATGAACAGGGCAAGCGTTGGATCGTAGGCGACGCCCTGGAGGCGCTGCAGTCACCTTCGCTACAAAGTGGGGCGGATTCTTGCGCAAGTGCCACCACGACTCAACATAGGGCAATCCACATGGCGCCAGCGCCGCCGGTCTACACTGCGCCGACCCCTTGGCGCCGCACCTGCCCATGAACAAGCCGATCGACGACCCCAGCTACGCGGTGCGCAAGAGCGACGCCGAATGGCGCCGGCAGCTCGATCCGATGCAGTACCAGGTGGCGCGCCATGCCGCCACCGAGCGCGCCTTCAGCGGCAAGTACTGGGACCATTTCGAGCCCGGCCGCTACGACTGCATCGGTTGCGGCACGCCGCTGTTCGAGTCGGACTCGAAGTTCGACGCCGGCTGCGGCTGGCCGAGTTATGCCGAGCCGATCAATGCCGACGTCATCGAGACCCTGCGCGACACCAGCCACGGCATGGTGCGCGTCGAGGTGCGCTGCCGCAACTGCGGCTCGCATCTGGGTCACGTCTTCGACGACGGGCCGCAGCCGCGCGGCGAGCGCTACTGCATCAACTCGGCCGCGATCGATTTCGCGCCCGCCAAGTGACCCCATCGGGCGTCAGCCGCGAGGCCATCGAAGCGGCGCTGCGCGACGCGTTGCAGCCGACGGCGATCGAGGTGCAGGACGACAGCCACCTGCACGTCGGCCATGCCGGCGCGCGCGAAGGCCGGCACTTCAGCGTGCGCGTGACCAGTGCGCGCTTCGCCGGCTGCAGCCGCGTGGCACGGCATCGCCTCGTGTATGATGCCCTGCGCTCGTTGATGCCTGCCGGCATCCATGCGCTGGCCATCGAGGCACATGCGCCCGACGAGCGTTGAAACACTCCACAGCGAACCTCCCCTGAGCGCGGGCATCGCCGCGCCTGCGACGCACCGCCGTCCCCTGGCGGCCCGCGCGCTCCACGCCAAGAAAGACCCCGACATGAAGTCCCATTCCCACGCGCTGCGTGCCACATTCGTTGCCTTGTCGGTCGCGCTGCTGGTGCCCGCGACCGCGCAGGCCCAGAACATCGCCATCGTCAACGGCAAGGCCGTGCCGAAGGCGCGCGTCGACAACCTGCTGCAGCAGGCGGCACGCGCCGGCCAGAAGGCCGGGCCGGAGATGGAGGCGCAGGCCAAGGACCAGGTCGTGCTGCGCGAGATCTTCACGCAGGAGGCCGAGCGCAAGGGCCTGGCCACGTCGGCCGACTATCGCGCGCAGATGGAGCTGGCGCGCCAGAGCATCCTGATCCGCGAGCTGTTCGAGGACTTCAAGAAGAAGAACCCCGTCACCGACGCCGAGGCCAAGGCCGAGTACGACAAGTTCAAGGCGCAGCTGACCGGCACCGAGTACCGCGCACGCCACATCCTGGTCGAGAAGGAAGACGAGGCCAAGGCGCTGATCGTGCAGCTCAAGGGCGGCGCCAGCTTCGAGGAACTGGCGAAGAAGCACTCGAAGGACCCGGGCTCCGGCGCCCAGGGCGGCGACCTGGACTTCGCCAAGGCCGATGCCTACGTGCCCGAGTTCGGCAAGGCGCTGACGCAGCTGAAGAAGGGCGAGATCACGGTCGTGCCGGTGAAGACGCAGTTCGGCTGGCACGTCATCAAGCTCGAGGACACGCGCGAGGCCGAGTTCCCGGCCTTCGACGACGTGAAGGCGCAGATCGTGCAGCGCATGGAGCAGGTCAAGCTGCAGCAGTACCAGGAAGAGCTGCGCAAGGCGGCGAAGACCGACTACACGTTCGCGCCGCAGTAGTCGCCGTCAGGCCGCGCGGTCGCTGGCCAGGCGGCCGGCCTCGATGCCGAGCTGGCGCTGGCAGCGCGAAGCGATCGCCGTGTCGTGCGTGACCATCACCAGCGTCGTGCCGGCTTCGCGGTTCATCTCGAACATCAGCTCCATGACGTTGGCGCCGGTGGCGAAGTCCAGGCTGCCGGTGGGTTCGTCCGCCAGCAGCACCGCCGGTCGCACGACGAAGGCGCGCGCCAGGGCCACGCGCTGCTGCTCGCCACCGGACAACACCTTCGGGTAGTGCCCCAGCCGGCTGCTCAAGCCGACGCGGCCCAGCATCTCGGCCGCGCGCGCGCGTGCATCATCGTGGCCGAGCAGCTCCAGCGGCAGCATCACGTTCTCCAGCGCATTCAGGTTGCCCAGCAGCTGGAAGCTCTGGAACACGAAACCGAGCTTGCGCGAACGCACCGCGGCGCGCGCATCCTCGTCGAGCGAGAACAGCTCGGTGCCGGCCAGCCGCACCTGGCCGCTGCTGGGCACGTCGAGCCCGGCGATGATCGACAGCAAGGTGCTCTTGCCCGAGCCCGACGCGCCGACGATGGCCACCGACTCCTGTGCGCGCAGCTCGAAACTGATGTCGTGGAGAATCGTCAGCGTACCGGTGGCATCGGCCACCTGCTTGGTGATGTGTTGGACGGCGATGATCGGTTCGGACATGCGGGGTTGGGCTTTCGGGCTGACACGGCGCGCTTTCCTGCGGCAACTGCGGCACTGTAGCCTGCTCGGGCTGGGCACCCTGCCGGCGTTGGCCGCAGCGGCGCGCGCGCCGCTGCTGGTGGTCGGCGACAGCCTGTCGGCCGAATACGGGCTGGAGCGCGGCAGCGGCTGGGTTGCGCTGTTGCAGCAGCGGCTGTCGCGTCAGAAGGTGGCGCTGGACGTCGTCAACGCCAGCGTCAGCGGCGACACCACCGCCGGCGGGCGCTCACGGCTGCCGGCGCTGCTGTCGAGCCACAAGCCGGGCATCGTCGTCCTCGAACTCGGCGGCAACGACGCGCTGCGCGGGCTGCCGCCGGCGATGACCGAGGCCAACCTCGGCGCGATGGTGCGCGACGCGAAGGCGGCCGGCGCGCGCGTGCTGATCCTCGGCATGCAGGTGCCGCCGAACTACGGCCAGAAATACGCGCAGGACTTCGCCCAGGTCTTCACCCGCGTCGCCAAGGCCGAAGGGGCGGCGCTGCTGCCGTTCTTCCTGAAGGGTGTGGCCGACGGGCCGGACGCCGACAAGCTGTTCCAGAGCGACCGCATCCACCCGAACGCGCAGGCGCAGCAGCGCCTGCTCGACAACGTCTGGCCGGTGCTGCAG
>DAORHX010000161.1:0-8080 GCA_035438245.1 Rubrivivax sp. | reverse complement strand
CTGCTGATCGTGCTGCAGCTGGTGGCCGACGGCGTGCTGCGCGAGCCGATGCTCTACCCGAGCCTGTACTTCAAGACGCACCGCGCGCTGTACTACGAGCTGCTGAACGAGGTGCGTCTGCACGGCGACTGGGAGCGCTGGCTGGAGTTCTTCGCCGATGGCATCGAAGCGAGTGCCGCGCAGGCCGTGGCCACGGCGCATGCGCTGCTGGCGCTGGTCAACGGCGACCGTGACCGCATCGCGTCGCTGGGCCGCGCCGCAGGCTCGGCGCTGGCGGTGCACCAGGCGCTGCAGCGCCAGCCGCTGGCCACCTCGAACGCGCTGGTGAAAGCCACCACGCTGACGGCCGCTACGGTCAACAAGTCGCTCGTGCACCTGGAGCGCCTGGGCATCGTCAGCGAGCTGACGAACCGGCAGCGGGGCCGCGTGTTCGCGTACCGGCGCTACGTGGATGAACTGGCGGCGGAACTGGAAGGCGGCCGGTGAGCCCTTTTTCGGTTCCTGCAGGGCCGGGGCCGGCCGCCCTCGACACCGGACCATCGGTTGCCGGCCGCGAGTAAGATCAGGCCGCGCAACTTCCTGGTTGAGTTCTGCATGGACTGGAAGCAACTCATCAGCGTTGACCCGAAGATCATGCACGGCGCCGCGTGCTTCGACGGCACACGGATACCTGTCTCCGTCGTGCTGGACAACCTGGCGGCGGGCGAGACGGCCGAGTCCATCCTCCACGAGTACCCGAGCCTCCAACCCGCACACATCCCGGCTGTCATCTCGTACGCGGCAGAACTTGCGCGGGAGCGCGTCCTTCCCATCCCGGAACGGGCGTAGCGCGGTGTCGCTTCGCCTCAAGCTCGACGAGAACCTTCTTCGCCGGGTCGAGCCCGCGCTGCGCGATCTGGGTCACGATGTCGAGACGGCGTTGTCCGAAAAGCTCGGCGGCGCCGATGACTCGGTGGTCCTGTCAAGCATCCGTCGCAGAAGACAGGATCCTGGTGACGCTGGACCTGGATTTCTCCGACATCAGGACCTATCCACCCGGGAGTTATGGAGGCATCTGGGTTCTTCGCCCTACAGACCAGAGCTTCGACGCCGTGCTCGGCCTCGTCCTCGCGGGCGTTCGTCTCGCTACTGTCGAACAGCCGGCCGGCCAGCTCTGGATCATCGACGAACGGCGCATTCGCATTCGTGGGCAAAGCGGCGGCGCCTGACCGGTGCGCGGCTGCTCCCGCACGGTGGTCGACATTCGTCGAATAGCTTGGTCGGGTTCCCCTCAGGCGTCGAGCGATCTGACCAGCGCGGCCCGGGCTGGCCGAGCCGACGCGCCGTGATTCCGGCGGTGCCCCGTTTGCGTCGGCTCTGACCTTCATCGCCGACGCCGTCAGCCTGCACGAGGCCTTGAGGGTGGGGCACCTTGCGTTCGAGAGGTGGCGGCGAACCGCACAGCGGCATGCACGCTGAAGCCGTCCGCCACCGCGCGAATCACCGGATGACCTCATCGGCCTGTAACAGAAGCTCCTGCGGAACGGCCAAGTGCAGCGCCTTGGCCGTCTTCAAGTTCAGCGACAAGCGATAGAGCATCGGAGTTTCTACAGGCAAGTCCGCCGGACGACTACCCCGGAGAATTCGATCGACGTAGGTTGCGGCAATCGGAACTGGTCGGGGATGTCTGGACTGTAGGACATGAGGAGGCCTATGGGTACGACGTCGGGCTGCCCGATCGTCGCAATTCGATTCTGAATGGCCCAAGCAGCCAGTAGTGCTTCGTCCACGCCCGTTCTCGGATGAAGTTGCAGGGCTTGCACGCCTTGCTGGAGCCAATTGCTTCAACGAGCCGCCGACATCTTCGCCACTGAGTCATGTGTGCCAATACACCATTCCTCCACCATAAATTCGGTAGTCTTACGGTTCTACTGCAACCCTCTCAGCTCACCTCTATTTCTCGCATCATTGAGGCGTCGCCGCTTTGCCGTATCCTCTTCCTTGTCAATCATACTATGTATTCGCTCGGCCTCCGGGCTTCCAAATCGATACTGGAGTTCCATCTCAAAGCCGAGCGTATTCCATCTAATGGATAGTTCATATTTGTCGGAGCAAATAAACTGGCTACCTTTGACGTAAACGAAGTCCCCAAGAATTTTACATTTCGGACCGTACATCTCCGAAAGCAATGCAGAATAGCGTATCCCAATGGCCTCCGCCCTCTCCACAGAATCCGTCTTAACAACTCCTCTGATGATCCAAATCGCAAATGTGGCGGGAGTAACACCCAGCTCAACCCTATCGAACTCAGTTGGCATTATTGGATTTTCTGCGACCAAGGCTAGCGGGGCGATCCATTTCGTTTTTCCAGACACTTTGTAGCTGTCCATGAGGCGATACCCAAACATTTCTCCATCGGGTGCGCCAGCATGGACTCCGCTCGCACTAAACCCTTCCAGTAGGAGCACCACTATACTCAGATTCCACCGTGTCACTTTCACTCCTTCTACTACAAGAGCCTAGCCACCAATTTGCGGTCGCACTACACCTGATACTCTCATGGATTTGTACAGAAATCTGTTCTTCAACGTGCCAATGTTTCCGAATCGAGACGCCTACGAACGCGGTCGCGAATAGTCCACAACGATTGCAGTGGCGTCATATCTGCACCGGCGCAAGTGAAACATTGAAATTTCGATACAGAATACTCCTGTTTCCAGGATGCGGAGGGTATGGTGTACCAATATCGAGCTTGAACAAATTCTTTGAGTGAAGCTTACTCGCTACCTCTCGAATTCGTTCTGGAAATTTGTAGGACCCCTCCCTCTTCGCCTTCCCATAAATCAACAGAAAGTCCTGATGACCATTGATTTCATCGTTGAAAATGCTTGCGCAGCGCTCGTGCAACGGGTCAGAAGTCATTGACTTATTTGTGTCGATTCTGGAGTAGAGATTCAGTATCGGAAGGGTGCCGTAGGTTGGGTACATACGGTAAACAAACTCTTCTAGATACCGTATCGTTCTATCCGCGTATCGCTCGTCAGCAGCACTTGGGTTCTGGCCGATGACACAGAGGGTGTTTGCTGTGCGCCCCACGAAAGGTAGAACTAACGTTGCTCTGTGATTGCGGTTATCAAAGAATTGTGAGCGGATTGCAGATTTGTCCACCATCTCGAAATGTTCAATTCTCTTTCTAATCACTAATAATCTTGTCATCTCGGTGTTGAATATGACAAAAGATCAAACCGATGATAAATTATAATCAGATGCGTACACAAAGGTGTCCATGCGGCATTCAAAACCAACGTTGTCGTGAATAGCAGCATGGTCGCACGGCGGTGGGTTCCGGTCGTCGATCTGCCAACCCGCGCCACCTCCACTGTGACCATTCCTTGGCTCCATGAGACCGGCATCAGTCCATCTCATCCACGCGCGCCAATTGCAGGCCGTTGGAGCTAAGCCGCGCCCTCGCACCATCCGCCGAGAATCTGATTCCACGCCCTCGCCCCTACCGCCGCCCCATACAGGTCGATCACCACCGGCGTCCCGCGATGCTCCCGCCGAGCCGCCTCGCCGCGCACGTAGCCCAGCGCCGCGCAGGCACCTGCCCTCGGGCTCCAGCCGGCCGACGACAGCTCGCCCACGGCTTCGCCGTCGATCGATACCGCATCGCCGCCCCATGCATAGGCCTGCGCTGAATCGAAGACGAAGGTCAGCAGCTTCTTGTTCAGCGGCTGGTCGCGCAGGCGCAGCAGCGCCTCGCGGCCGATGAAGTCGCAGCCCTTGTCCAGCTTCACCGCAAACAGCAGCCCGGCCTCGAAGGGCGTTTCGTCGGGCCCGAGTTCGGCGCCCCAGGCGCGGCGGCCGGCTTCGATGCGCAGCGCGTCGATCGCGTAGTAGCCGGCGTCCTTCAGCCGCAGGTCTGCGCCGGCCTGGTGCAGCGCCAGGTAGACGTGCCGCACCATCTCCACCGGCACGTACAGCTCATAACCCGGCCCGCCCACATAGCTCATGCGCGCGGCGCGCACGCGCGCATGGCCGAGGTCGATCTCCTTGGTGTGGCTGAACTTCAACCCAGCCGGCGACACATCGTCGGGGCTGACGCGGCTCATCAGCTCGCGCGCCTTCGGCCCCATCACCGAGATCACGCTCCACAGCGCGCTCACGTCGGTCAGCACTGCAAACGCGTCGCCGATGTGGCGGCCGATCCAGGCGGCGTCGCGCTGCGGCTGTGCCGAGCCGGTGACGATGAGGAAGCGGTCCGCGGCCAGGCGCATCACCGTCAGGTCGCTCTCGAAGCCGCCGCGCTCGTTCAGCATCGCGGTGTAGACCATGCGGCCGATCTCGACGTCGATGTCGTTGGCGCACAAGCGCTGCAGCACCGCCAGCGCATCGCGCCCCTGCAGCAGCACCTTGCCGAAGCTGCTCTGGTCGTAGACGGCCACCGCCTCGCGTGTGGCGCGCTGCTCCTCGATCACCCAGTCCAGCCAGCCGGGGCGGCCGAGCGTGTGCGCGGGTTCGGGCGCGCCCGCAGGCCGGAAGTAGTTGACCCGCTCCCAGCCGAACTTCGAGCCCCAGCTCGCGCCCTTGGCACTCAGCAGCTCGTACAGCGGGCTGCAACGCAGCGGCCGTGCGCTCTGCAGCTCCTGCCGCGGCCAGCGCATCGCGTAGTGCAGGCCCAGCGTTTCGCCGGTGCGTTCGGCCAGCGCCTTGCGGTTGGCGTGGAAGGGGCCGAAGCGGCGGATGTCCACGTCCCACAGGTCCATCGGCGCTTCGCCGCCGGCGATCCATTCGGCCATCAGCCGGCCGGCGCCGCCGCTGTTGGCGATGCCCGAGGAATTGAAACCGGCGCAGACGAAGTAGCCGCGCAGACCCGGCGCCTCGCCGAGGATGAAGTTGCCGTCGGGCGTGAAGCTCTCCGGCCCGTTGAGCAGCATCTTGATCTTCGCCGTCTCCAGGCAGGGCGTGCGGTGGATCGCGGCGGTCATCAGCGGCTCGAACTGGTCCCAGTCCTCGTCGAGCAGCTGGAACTGGAAGTCCTGGGGCACCGGGTCCACGCGCCACGGCTTGGCCTGCGGTTCGAAGCCGCCCATCAGCAGGCCCCCGACCTCCTCCTTGTAGTAGATGCAGCCGTCGAGGTCGCGCATCACCGGCAGCATCGGGTGCACGCCGTCGATGCGGTCGGTGACGATGTAGAAGTGCTCGGCCGAATACAGCGGCACGGTCACGCCGGCCAGCGCGCCGAACTGCCGCGCCCACTGGCCGGCGCAGTTGACGACAACCTCGCAGCGCAGCTCGCCCTGCGCCGTGCGCACGCCGGCCACCCGGCCTTGTTCGACGATCACGCCCGTGACCTCGATGCCTTCCAGCAGCCTCGCGCCGCGCTGGCGCGCGCCCTTGGCCAGGCTCATGCACAGGTCGGCCGGATTCGCCTTGCCGTCGCCCGGTACCCACTGCGCGCCCTGCAGATCGTCGGTGCGCAGCAGCGGATAGAGATCGCCGGCTTCCTGCGGCGTGACCAGCTGCACCTCGACGCCGAAACCGCGCGCCAGGGCTGCCTGGCGCTGCAGCACCTGCCAGCGCTCGGGCGTGCGCGCGACGTTGACGCTGCCGCATTGTTTCCAGCCGGTGGCCAGGCCCGTCTCGGCTTCGAGCGTGGCGTACAGCTCGATGCCGTACTTGCTCATGCGCGTCATCGTGCGGTTGGGCCGCATCTGGCCGATCAGCCCGGCCGCGTGCCAGGTGGTGCCGCTGGTCAGCCGGCCCTGCTCCAGCAGCAGCACGTCGCCGAGGCCGAGCGTGGCGACGTGGTAGGCGGTGGAGCAGCCGGCGATGCCGCCGCCGACGATGACGATGCGGGCTTGGCTGGGCAGGTTCATCGATGCGAGCCTACCTCAGCGCTGGCCCTTCGGTGCGCCGATCGACATGACACTCGTCATACGCTACGATGATCGATATGAACACCGTCACCGTCTCGCCCAAGTACCAGGTGGTGATTCCGCTCGAGGTGCGGCGCCGCCTGAAGCTCGAACCCGGCTCCAAGCTGATGGTGGTCGAGTTCAACGGCGGCCTGCGGCTGATGCCGTTGCAGCCACCCGCCGCGCTGCGCGGCATCGCCCGGGGCGTCACGGCCGACATCGAGCGCGAACCGGACCGGCCGCTGTGACGACCCGGCCGCGGCGTCGGGTTGGCGCGCGTGCCAAACCCGTGGGTCCACTGGTGCTGGACTCGTCCTGCTGGATCGAGTTCTTCGCCGACACCGAGCGCGCCGACCTGTTCGCGCCGCTGGTCGAACAGGTCGAAGCGCTGGTGGTGCCGGTGATCACGGTCTACGAGGTCGTCAAGAAGCTGGCCCGCGAAGCCGGCGACGAGACCGCGACCGCCGCGCTGTCGCTGATGCAGCGTGGCCGCGTCGTCGAAGTCGATCTGTCGCTGGCACTCGATGCCGCCGTGCTGGGCCTGCCGCTGGCCGACAGCCTGATCTACGCGACCGCGCGCCGGCATGGCGCCGAACTCTGGACGCAGGACACCCATTTCGACGGCCTGCCCGGCGTCAGGTACTTCCCCAGGCCCTGAGCCGCGACAGGGGCTGCCGGCAACACCAGCGGCTTCGGCGTGTCATCGCTCACCCCGTCGGCAGCCGCTGCCGCTGGTGCCATGCGGCAAGCGACTCGTCGGGATAGCCGTCGAACAGCTTGTCGCCGGGCTTCGCCTCGACCTCGACCCACGGCGCCTTGAACGCCAGCATCAGGTGCGTGTGTTCGGGCGGCACCGGCAGCCGCGACGAGGAGTCGAGCGCGAAGCGCACCGCGCCGCAGTGGCACGAGCCTTCGAGTCGCATGCCGTCCCCCTGCGCTCGCGACCGGCGCCGGCTTCAGTCGAGCGTGAAGCCGATCTTCACCGTCACCTGCCAGTGCCCGACCTTGCCGTCGACCACGTGGCCGCGGGTGTCGATCACCTGGAACCACTGGATGTGGCGCACCGTCTCGTGCGCCTTGGCGATCGCCGTCTGCACCGCGTCCTCGATGCTGGTCGGCGACGAGCCGGTGAGTTCGAGCATCTTGTAGACATGCTGGGACATGGCGCTGCTCCTTGGCTGTCGTGTCGGCGAGCATAGTCCTGGCGGCGCCGGGCTGCACCGGCCTGCGCCGGCACAATCGGCAGCCCCCCCTGCCGAGGCCCGTGCCATGACCGACCTGTCTGCCTTCCCGATCACCCGCAAGTGGCCGCCGCGGCACGCCGAGCGGCTGCAGCTGTACTCGCTGCCCACGCCCAACGGCGTCAAGGTGTCGATCCTGCTGGAGGAAACCGGCCTGCCCTACGAGCCGCACCTGGTCAGCTTCGACGGCCGCGACCAGGCCTCGGCCGAGTTCCTGTCGCTCAACCCCTACGGCAAGATCCCGGCCATCCTCGACCCCGACGGGCCGGGCGGTGCGCCGCTGGCGCTGTTCGAGTCGGGCGCGATCCTGCTGTACCTGGCCGACAAGACCGGCCAGCTGCTGCCGCGCGACCCGGCCGCGCGCTGGCAGGCGACGCAGTGGCTGATGTTCCAGGTGGGCGGCGTCGGCCCGATGTTCGGCCAGGTCGGCTTCTTCCACAAGTTCGCGGGCAAGGACTTCGAGGACAAGCGCCCGCGCGACCGCTACGTGGCCGAAGCGCGGCGCGTGCTCGGCGTGCTCGACGGCCATCTGGCCGGCCGCGCCTGGATGCTCGGCGACGCGTATTCGATCGCCGACATCGCCATCTTCCCGTGGGTGCGCAACCTGGTCGGCTTCTACGATGCCGGCGAACTGGTCGGCTTCGACGCCTTCGCCAACGTGCGGCGCGTGCTCGACGCCTTTGTCGCGCGGCCTGCGGTGCAGCGCGGGTTGGTGATTCCGGCACGCGGCTGATCGCCGCGGCTGCGCCGCCGCAGAGGTGGCGGGGAGTCGATCACAGGTCCGCAAACGGCCGGTGCGCGGCGCCGCCGCGGGCCATGATGGGCTCATGGACTCGCCGCTGCCCCGCGCGCTGGACCGCCTCGTCGCCAGCAACCTGGCGGCGCAGTCGGCCGAGCAGCTGAGCCTGGCCGCGGTGCCGATCGTCGCCGTGCTGGCGCTCG
>DAORHX010000160.1:0-8094 GCA_035438245.1 Rubrivivax sp. | reverse complement strand
ACCGCGGCGCTGCTGCGCGTGGCTGCCCCGTTGTGCGCGCCGCGCTGGCAGCCGCTGCTGCTGGTCGGCGCCGCCGCGGCGTGGGGCGCTGCCTTCGTGTTGCTGCTGGCCGTGCTCACGCCCTGGCTGCTGGCAGCACGGCTGGACGGCAGGGACGGCTGACGCGCACCATGCGCCCGCCGTCACGCCCGGCGGCTTGTGGTGCAATGCGCCGATGCTCAGGACGCTGAAGGAGCTCTTCGCCGCATTGCGGCCGCCGGCGCCGGCGGCCGACGCGCCGACGCTCGAACACACGCTGCAGCTGGCCACCGCGGTGATGCTGATCGAGGTCATGCGCGCCGACGTCGATTTCGACGCCGCCGAGCGGCGCGCGGTGATCGACGCGTTGCGCGCCAAGTTCGCGCTGGCCGACGACGAGATCGCGCGCCTGATCGAGCTGGCCGAACGCGCCGCGCGCGACGCCACCGACTGGTTCGAGTTCACGTCGCACATCAACACGCACTTCGACATGGCGGCCAAGGTGCGCATGATCGAGCTGATGTGGCGCGTCGCCTACGCCGACGGCCACCTGAGCGCGCGTGAGCGGCACACGATGTGGCGCATCTCGGACCTGCTGCACGTGCCGCACGGCGCCTACATCAACGCGAAGATGCGGGCGCAGCCGCCTGCGGCAACCACGGCACCCGATCCATGACGACCGACACGCACTCCAAGATCATCGGCTACGCGCTGTGGGTCTTCGGCTTCACCGGATCGCACCGTTTCTACTATGGCCGGCCGGTCACCGGCACGATCTGGTTCTTCACGCTGGGGCTGCTGGGCATCGGCTGGCTGATCGACCTGTTACTGATCCCGTCGATGGACCGGCAGGCCGACTTCCGCTTCCAGGCCGGGCGCAAGGACTACTCGCTCGCCTGGCTGCTGCTGACCTTCCTGGGCCTGCTCGGCCTGCACCGCTTCTATCTCGGCAAATGGGTGACCGGCCTGCTGTACCTGCTGACCGCCGGGCTGTTCGGCCTGGGCTATCTGTACGACTACTGGACGCTGAACGGACAGGTCGACGAGATCAATCGGCGCGACGGCTGACGCCGATTCGCGATCGATCGTAGACAAGCCGACGCCGGCTCCCGGCGCAAAGCGGCCGAACACCAATACCTTCACCGCGGAGGAACGGAGGAAACGGAGGTAGCACAGAGGAATACCTGCAGATGTCTACTCTGTGGACCTCTGCGTCCTCCGCTCCTCCGCGGTGAAGGCTGTTTGCAATTCGGCGGGTATGCGCCGCGTGCGGCGGGCACGAGCGAATCGCCCGATCGGCGCCGGTTCAGAGCGGCGAGGTCCCTGCAGGACCGTGGTCTCGACGGGTGCCGCGGCGATGTGCCATCTCATCGGCCACCGCGGCCAGCGCGGTGGCGTCCAGGCAGCTTGCGGCCGCCGGGAACACGAGTTCGTCCTCGGCCGCCATGTGCCAGTCGTACAGGCGCATGAACTGCTCGAGCAGCGCCTCCTCTGCCGGCGCCAGGCGCCGCCAGCGCGATGTGTCGACGCGCTGCAGCGCGCCGCGCACCGCCGGCCACAGCCCCGCCATCTCCAGGTGTTCGCGCTGCAGCCGGTACACCGGCTCGACGCACAGCCCGGCCGCCAGCAACGGCGGGAAGACATGGATTTCCTCGTCCTCGTGGTGCAGCGCCACGTCCCGGTCGAAGTAGCACACCAGGTCCTGCGCCGCCCGGCGCGCCTGCGGGTCGCGGCCGATGGCGGCCAGATGCAGCCGCAGCCACTGCATCTGCCGCAGCATGCGCCGCACCCGCTGGTGGCAGGCACCCAGCGTCTCGAACGGCGCTTCGCTGCCGGCCTGGGGCGAAAACATCCCGCCCACATCGGGTGTTGGCATCTGCGCAGCGTGCGCGCTTCGCCGGCGGCAGACCTTGACCTGGTTCGCCTTTCGTGCGACCGGCGCCACATGTGCATCGTGCTTGAACCAGTTCAAGGACGACGTGTGCACTGCAGCGCAGCATCCCCTTGCTCGCCGCGAGGTTATGCAGCCACCCGCCCGGGTCCATCGCAAGCTCGACGATCGATGGCCAAGGTGCTGCGCGGGCCGCAAGAGGACGGCCCAGACGACGGAGTGCAGAAATGACGACCCCGAAACTTTCCCGGCTGGCGCTCGCCCTGTTCGCCACGCTGTCGGTCGGTGCACAGGCGCAGACGCAGCAACCGCAGGCGCCCGCCATGACCCAGGCCGAGAAGGAGATCGGCAAGAAGATCTACTTCGAACGCTGCGCCGGCTGCCATGGCGTGCTGCGCAAGGGGGCCACCGGCAAGAACCTCGAGCCGCACTGGACGAAGAAGCTGCCCGACGGCACGATGCAGGAAGGCGGCACGCTCAAGCTCGGCACTGCGCGGCTGGACAAGATCATCGCGCTCGGCACCGAGGGTGGCATGGTGAACTACGACGACATCCTCACGAAGGAGGAGATCGACATCATGGCCCGCTACATCCAGCACGTGCCGGATGTGCCGCCCGAGTTCAGCCTGAAGGACATGGAAGCCAGCTGGAAGCTGATTGTCCCGGTCGACCAGCGTCCGAAGAAGCCGCAGCACAAGGTCAACCTGAAGAACATCTTCGCGATCACGCTGCGCGATACCGGCAAGCTGGCGCTGGTCGACGGCGACACCAAGGAGATCTGGCAGGTCCTGGACACCGGCTACGCGGTGCACATCTCGCGCCTGTCGGCGTCGGGCCGCTATGTCTACACCGTCGGCCGCGACGGGCTGGTGACGCTGATCGACCTGTGGTTCGAGAAGCCGACGACGGTGGCCACGGTCAAGCTGGGCGCCGACGCACGCTCGGTCGACACCAGCAAGTTCAAGGGCTTCGAGGACAAGTATCTGATCGGCGGCACCTACTGGCCGCCGCAGTACTCGATCATGGACGGCCAGACGCTGCAGCCGTTGAAGGTCGTCTCGACCCGCGGCAACACGGTCGACGGCGAATACCACCCCGAGCCGCGCGTGGCCTCGATCGTCAGCTCGTTCATCAAGCCGGAGTGGGTGGTCAACGTCAAGGAGACCGGCCAGATCATGCTGGTCGACTACTCCGACATCAAGAACCTGAAGACGACGACGATCGAGTCGGCGAAGTTCCTGCACGACGGCGGCTGGGACGCGAGCAAGCGCTACTTCCTGGTGGCGGCCAACGCCAGCAACAAGATCGCCGCGGTCGACACCAAGACCGGCAAGCTGGCCGCGCTGGTCGACACGAAGAAGATCCCGCACCCCGGGCGCGGCGCCAACTTCGTGCACCCGCAGTTCGGTCCGGTGTGGGCCACCGGCCACCTGGGCGACGCGGTGGTGACGCTGATCTCGACGCCGTCGGACAAGCCGGCGGACGCCAAGTTCAAGCAGCACAACTGGAAGGTCGTGCAGGAGCTGCCGATGGCGGGTGCGGGCAACCTGTTCGTCAAGACGCATCCGAAGTCCACCAACCTGTGGGCCGACATGCCGATGAACCCCGAGCGCGAGAACGCCGAGTCGGTCTACGTCTACAGCCTGAAGGACCTGAGCAAGCCGCCGGTGAAGATCGACGTCGCCAAGGACAGCGGCCTGCCGCAGACCAAGGCGCTGCGCCGCGCCACCCACCCCGAATACAACGAGGCGGGCGACGAGGTGTGGATCAGCCTGTGGGGCGGCAAGACCGACCAATCGGCGATCGTGGTCTACGACGACAAGACGCTGAAGCTGAAGAAGGTGATCACCGATCCGCGGATCGTCACCCCGACCGGCAAGTTCAACGTCTACAACACGCAGCACGACATCTACTGAGCCGCGCGAGCGGATGCTGCCCCCGGCCGCCGGCCGGGGGCGCATCGACCAAGAATCCAACAAGGAACTGATCGTGGACGACGCCTCGGCGAAGAAGGGCTGGTTCGCGCGGCTGCTGCGGCCGAGTTCGACGTTTTCGGTGCTGACGCTGGTGCTCATCGGCGTCGTCGCCGGCATCGTCTTCTGGGGCGGCTTCAACACCGTGGTCGAAGCGACCAACACCGAAGCCTTCTGCATCTCGTGCCACGAGATGCGCGACAACGTGTATCGCGAGTACTCCGAGAACACGATCCACTACACCAACCGCACCGGCGTGCGCGCGGTGTGCGCCGACTGCCACGTGCCCAAGCAATGGGGCCCGAAGATGCTGCGCAAGGTGCAGGCCTCGCGCGAGCTCTACGGCAAGGTCGTGGGCACGATCGACACGCGCGAGAAGTTCGAGGCCAAGCGGCTGCAGCTGGCCGAACGCGAGTGGGCCCGCATGAAGGCCAACGACTCGCTCGAATGCCGCAACTGCCACGCGTTCCAGAGCATGGACCCGGAGAAGCAGAAGCCGCGCGCGCGCAAGGCCCACGAGCTGGCGGTGAAGAACAACGAGAGCTGCATCGACTGCCACAAGGGCATCGCGCACCACAAACCGAAGGGCATGAAGGAGGACGACGAATGAAGACCACCGCAACACTGCATCTGCTGGCCCTGGCGGCCGCCTGGGTCGGCGCGTCGCCGGCACTGGCCGCCGCGCCGGACTGGTCGAAGGTGCCCGGCACCAAGATCACCGCGTTCTACCCGGGCGCATCGCCGATCGAGTGGATCATGAAGGGCAGCGAGCACGGCGGCGCACGCGCGGTGCGCAAGGGCGAGACCTGTGCCAGCTGCCACAACGACGAAACCGCCGACATGGGCAAGAAGATGTCCTCCGGCCAGAAGCTGGAGCCGGCGCCGATCAAGGGCAAGGCGGGCTCGATCCCGGTCACCGTGCAGGCCGCCAACGACGGCACGAACCTGTACCTGCGCTTCAGCTGGAAGCAGCCGCCCGGCGGCGCCGACAAGATGGACAAGGACAACCAGGTCAAGCTGGCGGTGATGCTCGAGGACAACAAGGTTCCCAACGCCAACCTGTCGGGCTGCTGGGAAACCTGCCACGTCGACGCGCGCACGATGCCCGAGGGCAAGGACGACAAGAAGACCAAGTACGTCAAGGACGGCTCGCTGGCCAGCGGCAAGTTCTACGACCTGATGCAGTGGACCAGCAAGGGCGCCAAGTACGACGGCTACGTCGCCGACAAGCGGGTGATGGAAGGCGGCAAGGCGCTGGTCGATGCGAAGGGCGAGAACAAGGGCGGCGAGTGGAGCGTGGTGTTCACGCGCAAGCTCGCCGGTGGCGAGGGCGACATCACGCTGGCGCCGGGCAAGACCTACAACCTCGGCTTCGCCATCCACGACGACTGGAGCGCCGGCCGCTTCCACCAGGTGTCGCTCGGCTATTCGCTGGGCATCGACGCCAAGGCCGACATCACCGCGGCCAAGCCATAGCGAAGCCCGGCGATGGCCCTGCAGCGCAGGTTGCTGCTTGTCGCCGGCGCAGGCGCCACGCTGCCGCCGCTGCGCGCGCAGCCGGCGGTGGTGCAGGTCGAGATCCGCGAGCAGAAGTTCCTGCCCGACGTGCTGAGCGTGAAGGCCGGCACCACCGTGCGCTGGACCAACCACGAACGCCGCACGACGCATTCGGTGCTGTTCTTCGCGCCGCTGTCGTTCGAGGGCGAGCGCATGTTCCCGGGCGAATCGTGGGAGTACCGCTTCGAGCGGCCCGGCAACTATCCCTACACCTGCGGCCCCCACCCCGAAATGAAGGGGCGGGTCGAGGTGACCGACTGACGCGGCCGGCGCCGCCCCGGTGGACGTCCCAGGGCCGGCGCAGCTCGGGGCGGCGCGCACGCAGCCTGAGCGCGACTTGAACCAGTTCATGGACGACGGCGGCAGGAAGCCGCGACGATGCGCGCTTCCAGAAGAGGCCCCGTCAGGAGGACGTTCCGAAATGAAACCCCTTGCACCGATCCCGTTCGCCGCAGCCCTGCTGCTGGCGGCCGCGCCGCTGTTCGCGAGCGCCCAGGGCACCCAGAAGGAAGCCCAGAAGGACGCCGCCGGACACATGACACCGGCGGAGATGCAGTACCAGTCGGCAGGCTCGCCGCTGGCCACCGAGCCGATGCACCCGACCTCGCACCCGAAGGCCCCGCCGATGACGCAGGCCGAGTTCGACAAGGCGCGGCAGATCTACTTCGAGCGCTGCGCCGGCTGCCACGGCGTGCTGCGCAAGGGCGCCACCGGCAAGCCGCTGACGCCGGACATCACCGCCGAGAAGGGCACCGAGTACCTGAAGGTGTTCATCGCCTACGGCTCGCCGGCCGGCATGCCGAACTGGCTGACTTCGGGCGAGATGGACGAGAAGACCGTCGACCTGATGGCGCGCTACATCCAGCACGACCCGCCGACGCCGCCCGAGTGGGGCCTGAAGGACATGAAGGCGACCTGGCGCGTGATCGTGCCGCCCGAGAAGCGCCCGACGAAGAAGATGAACAACTTCAACATCGAGAACATCTTCTCGACCACGTTGCGCGACACGGGCGAAGTCGCGCTGATCGACGGCGACAGCAAGCAGATCATCAACGTCATCAAGACCGGCTATGCGGTGCACATCAGCCGCATGTCGGGCTCGGGGCGCTACCTGTTCGTGATCGGCCGCGACGGCAAGATCAACATGGTCGACCTGTGGATGGAGAAGCCCGACAACGTGGCCGAGATCCGCATCGGCCTGGAAGCGCGCTCGGTCGAGACCTCCAAGGCCAAGGGCTACCAGGACAAGCTGGTGATCGCCGGCGCGTACTGGCCGCCGCAGTACGTGATCATGCGCGGCGACACGCTCGAGCCGCTGAAGATCGTCGCCACCCGCGGCATGGTCGTCGGCACGCAGGAATACCACCCCGAGCCGCGCGTGGCCTCGATCCTGGGCTCGCACTACAAGCCCGAGTTCCTGGTCAACGTCAAGGAGACCGGCAAGACGCTGCTGGTCGACTATTCGAACCTGGACGCGCTGAAGACCACCGAAATCGAATCGGCACCGTTCCTGCACGACGGCGGCCTGGACGGATCGAAGCGCTACTTCATGGTCGCCGCCAACAACAGCAACAAGATCGCCGCGATCGACACCAAGGACGGCAAGCTGGCCGGCCTGACCGAGGTCGGCAAGATCCCGCACCCCGGGCGCGGCGCGAACTTCGTGCACCCGAAGTACGGCCCGGTGTGGGCCACCGGCCACCTCGGCGACGAGACCATCTCGCTGATCGGCACCGACCCGAAGAAGAACAAGCAGCATGCGTTCAAGGAAGTGGCCAAGCTCACCGGCCAGGGCGGCGGCAGCCTGTTCCTGAAGACGCACCCGAAGTCGCAGCACCTGTATGTCGACACGCCGCTGAACCCCGAGGCCAAGATCTCGCAATCGGTGGCGGTGTTCGACGTGAAGAACCTGGACAAGGGCTTCACCGTGCTGCCGATCGCCGAATGGGCGGGCCTGAAGGACGACGGCGCCAAGCGCGTGGTCCAGCCCGAATTCAACAAGGCCGGCGATGAGGTATGGTTTGCGGTGTGGAGTGCGAAGAACAAGGAGAGTGCGCTGGTCGTCGTCGACGACAAGACACTCAAGCTGAAAGCGGTGATCAAGGACCCGCGGCTGATCACTCCCACCGGCCACTTCAACGTCTACAACACGCAGCACGACGTCTACTGACGCTGCTCGCTGCCCATCCAGGAGACCCTGCCCATGAAGAGAACCCTGCTGCTCGCCGCCGCCGCCGTCGCATTCAGCGCGCCCGCCTGGGCCGACCCCGAAGCCGCGATGAAGAAGGGCAACTGCCTGACCTGCCACACCAAGGACAAGAAGCTGGTCGGCCCGTCCTTCAAGGACATCGCCGCGAAGTACAAGGGGCAGGCCGATGCCCCGGCCAAGCTGTTTGACAAGGTGCGCAAGGGTGGCTCCGGCGTGTGGGGCCCGGTGCCGATGGCGCCGAACCCGGCCTCGGCCATCAGCGACGCCGACCTGAAGGCGGCGATCGAGTTCATCCTGAAGACCTGAAAGAGCCCCCGGCGCCGGCCGCGCGGCCGGCGCCGGGGGGTTCAGGCCAGCCGCGCCAGCGTCGCCAGCAGCAGCGCTGCCAGCAGGTTGTGCAGCAGCACGCCGGCCAGCGGCAAGCCGGCGGCGACGTTCAGCAGCCC